>JAJZCA010000024.1 GCA_021798735.1 Acidobacteriota bacterium
TCGACCGCGGGTAAAGAAGCTCGAAGACAATCCGGACTACGATGCGAGCGATTGGAACGCGGCCATGGAGAAATCGGTCGTCTGGGGTGAAGAAATTCCCATTGGAAAATTCTTTGAGCGCACCGACCTGCCCACATTGCATGGCGCCGAGCCGGTGCTGAACGCGGGCCCGCTGGTGTACCAGAACAACCGCATTCCCGCCGACGTTGCCAAGACATTTATTGAAGAATTGATGTAGCGAAGGCGCGGGAGAAGGGCAACCGCGCGCTACTCGATCGTCAATGATGCCGCCGCTTCCAGTCTGCGCACCACTGTTGGCTGGCTCAGGCACAACATCACCGCAAAGAGGCTGGGTGCAACTGCCTGTCCGGTGAGGGCAACGCGGGCCCCATTGATGAGTGCTCCGGCCTTGATCCCTTTTTCCGCCGCAAATGTGCGCAGTAGTTCCTCAGTGGAAGCTTCCGTAAAGTTTTCCAGCGTTGCATATCGCTGGCCAAGCTCGGATAACATCTGCCGGACAGCGGTATCGGAAAGAAATTTCTTCACTGCGGCTTCGTCCATCGCAAACTGATCGCCGAAATAGGCAAGAAATGTCGATGCAAAATCTTTCAGGCTGCGGGCCCGCGGTTGCAGCAGCCTGATGGCTGCAAGGATTTCTTCTTGGCTGCGCGAGGCCTGATAGTTTGCAGCGCGCCATTCTTCTTCGATTAACGGAAGAAGGAGCGATGGATCATAGGCGCGGATATATTCCGTGTTGTACCAGGCGAGCTTCTCGTTGTTGAAGACTGCATTCGAATGGGCAATGCCGTCGAGCGAAAACATCCGGATCAGCTCATCCGTCGAGAAGATCTCGCGATCGGGACCGTCGGGCTGCTTGGCAGCTTCGCCTGGGCTCCATCCTAATAGCGCCAGAAAATTTCGGAAGGCCTCGGGGACGATTCCCATGTCCTTATAGGCCATTACGCTCGTCGCTCCGTGGCGTTTGGAGAGGCGAGTTTTGTCCGGCCCGAGAATGAGTGGCAGATGCGCGAAGACGGGCAGGGAAGCGCCCAGGGCCTGGTAGAGTAAGACCTGCTTTGGAGTGTTGGAGAGATGATCTGCGCCGCGAATGACGTGGGTCATCCGCATGTCCAGATCGTCGGCTACGACGCTGAGGTGATAGGTTGGAATGCCATCCGAGCGGAGCAGAACAAAATCCTCCAGCTCTGTATTGAAGAATTCCATGGAACCGAACACGGCATCCTGAAATCCCGTCACGCCCTCACGCGGAACCATAAAACGGACCACGGCTCGCTCGCCCTGGGCGATGCGACGTGTTGCCTCGGCGTTCGAAATGCCGCGGCAGCGGCCGTCGTAGCGGGGAACTGTGCCGGTTTCCGCAGCGGAAATGCGCCGTGTTTCCAGCTCCTCGCGACTACAGAAACAGTGGTACGCGTGGCCGTTTTCGATGAGGCGAGCAGCCGTGTGGGCATAGAGTTCAAGGCGCTTGGACTGATAGAAGGGGCCTTCGTCCCAGTCCATACCTAGCCAATGCAGACCCTCAAGGATACCGGTGACCATGTCGGACGAAGAGCGCTCAAAATCGGTATCTTCGATGCGGAGAACGAATGTTCCCCCGGTGTGGCGGGCAAACAGCCAGCTAAACAGGGCAGTGCGAGCCCCTCCCACATGCAGAAAGCCAGTGGGAGAGGGCGCAAATCGTACGCGTGTGGTTCGAGCAGGGGCATTCATAGGATGAGGGCCGAACTTTTATCGGAGCATTTTGGGGAATGTTGTAGGCTCATCGCAGAGACGTGATCATAGTGCGTTCAGAAGAAAAGCCCCGTCTCTCGCAGGGCTTTGCTGGGAATGTGGAGTGTGAAGCTTGCTTTAGAACAGACTATACGACACACCCGCAGAATATACCCAAGGAGTTAGACCGGTTGGCGGAAATTGCCAGTGTTGATATTCGAAGTCGGCGGGACGAACGGTGATGCGGTTGGAGAGATGATAGTCAATACCACCGCCGCCAGCGAATGTCGTGTAGTTGTAGGCTTGGTTGGAGATAAAGCTGGGGTAATGGAAGCGACTTCCGCCAACCAGGAATTTAACGTAAGGTATCCATTTGCGCCCCACTTCGTAAGTTACGCGCGGACCGCCAAGAAAATTGTCCTCAGAGATGCCGGGGCCAGGCGTACCGAAATTCAAGAAACGTGCTTCCCCCTCAATCCCGACGCCGAGACCGTCCCAGACTCGATAATTGAAATCTGCATAAACACCGGGCCCATACATGTCAGGATGCGCGCGATTCGTAAAACCAAGATTCTGCCCGTAATCCGATCCTCCGAAAGAGAAGTAGCCTCCCACAGTGATAGTAGCTTGTTTTGTCCTGACAGGAGATACTGCCTGCGCGTGCAGGAAGATCGGGCAAAGCAAAAATAGCAGCCCACTAAAAAAATTTTTCCCCACCGAAAAACCTCCCCAATGCCGAAGAGCCAGTATTTCTAGAGGCAGATACTGTATCGCATCTGCCTCGTATAAGGTTTACGTCACTGATTAGATGTACTGGTGCCCGGGGAGGCTGCTCCAGTAGATACAGGAATTGGCGCCGCCTGTCCGTAAGGGCGAAGCCTGAAGAATATAGGCGTCAATTCGAGGGGCATCTTATCGCTAGGACTCAACACCGCAACAGGTTTGGAGTTAAGTAATTCAACAGAATCGTTCCATGAATCCACGCGTATACGGCTGCCGAGCGGTAGGGCTGCAATCTGCCGAACGTTGTACATATCAAGTTTCGGTGCTCTAGAGACCAAAGCGCTCATCCAAACCTGATCGTCTGCGGGGCTGGTGAATAGCGAATCTCCGAGTTTGGGCTGCATCAACGCCGGCAAGGATTTTGCGCGCGCCAGCAGCAGTTTGTAATAGAGACCGGCGTCGGCCAGTTTGTCCTTATACGGAGAGTTCTCCAGCAACTGGAGCGCCTTCTTCGCAGCTGCCTGATTCTCTGCATCGCTGTGATGGAGCGGTACGCGACGTATGGTCGCCTGATCGGCGAACATCAGGTTGTCAGGGAAGGCGAATTCCGTATCGACTTTATGCCCCAATTCTAAATGAGCCAGTTGGAAGGAAAGTACAGCAGCCAGGTCCGCTTCGTAGGGGAGGGTATCGATTAGACCCTTGCTGAGTACGATTGTGTTTCCAATGGTCAAAGATTCCAAGGGGTAGGTTAAAAGAACCCGGCAGTGCACCGGTTCAGGCAATGAAATATTATTGGTGAGGATCAGGTTGTTCGTGACCTGTTCGAGCACCTTGTCAAAGTTGCTGGGTGCAGCCAGCAAGCCGGCCTGAAACAGGCGGTCGAGAATGTTCGATTCTGCCTGCTGCGACCACATGCGGGAAGCTTGCAGAGGGCTTACGTCCTGGGCGCTTTCGCTTTGATCGGTGACCGCGTCGATCTTGACTGTGGCGTTGTCGCTAGTGGAGAGAGGTTGACGAAGCGAGTAGCCCCAGATCCAGGTTTGTGCGCGGAAGAAACCCGCCTGATCGGGAACTGTTCCCGGGCCATGCTCTTCGGCGTAGACGGCGGTTGGTAACCATAGGCCAGGCTGTACGTTTGTGCGCCAGCTATCGAAGTGGTAATAGACCTGCCGCCCATTGTTGCTGGTGTAGGTGCCGCTGAAGCGGACGATATTTCCGCCGGTATCTTCAATCCAAACACGGCCAATAAAACGTCCCGAGCCCGAACCGGATCTAGGAGTCACATCAAAAAGGTCGGTGCGGGTGTCGCCAAGAAACTCGCGGCGGACAAACACAAAGTCATAATGTTGACGATCGAAGTGATTTGCATCCAGCAGGAGCATTTGAACAAAACCCTGTGCGACGTACTCAATTTTGAACGCCTTGGTCAGCCCGTTGACGAACATGACCGAGCCCTTGAGAGCGGCTTTCTTGGCGCCTGCCTCCTGATAGCGATTGTCTTCGATAACTTTGCCGAAATCCACGCGGCCAAGGAAATAGTGATCATCCGTAGGGACCGCACTCAGCTGGGTGTCGGCTTTAAAGTCCTGGATGTATGTTTCCACGACAGGGGTCCGCAGTTGCAGCGCCTGCAGTACTCCCTTCTCATGGCCGGAAGCCAAGTCGATGAGGCGAACCATCTGGGGAGTCAGCTTGCCCATAGACTGTTGATTTTTTTTGTGCCGGGCCGAGGCAGGGAGAGTGATGGACACCAGCAGTAGGAGGGCCAATCCTCTGTTGCGTGAACCTCGAGGGATAAGTTTCGAAAATCGCATGATTGCGTTCCTTGGGTTACCTGATTTAGGGTTGTTTGCTCACATTACGCGCATTGAAAGTCGATCCAATCATACGTGAACATTACCTGTACGTTACCAAAAATTTCAAAATGGTAATACCTAATGTTACGTAAGTTTAAACACGTTTGTCGACAATTATGCCAGCTGGAAATCGATCCGATAATATGTCGTGATATCGACAGGCTGACCATCTCGCGTTGCGGGTTTAAAATGAGTTTCTTCTGCAACCCGAATCGCCTGCTCATCCAGCCCGTGGCCTAGACCGCGAACCACTCGGATAACGTGGCACCGTCCATCCGCCGAGAACCGGACCTCCAGGACGACGTCTCCCTGGATCTTCAGTTGTTTTGCCTCTGGAGTGTACTCGGGCCGTGGGTGAGAAATTACCTCGACCGTCGTTTCATTGCCAGTATTGGCTACCAGAACCTTGGGTGTCGCCACTGCGGTATTGTCGTGGAAGGCTCCCAGGGTTGCGGTTCCGCGAGGGCGATTGCCCGTGCCGCCGGCAACGCCGTCAGAGAACCCAACGGAGGCCACTTTTCCGTGTCCGCTGCCGCCCGGGACGCCATTCGCATACCCGGAACCGAAGTTCACACCACCGACCTTTCCGCGCCGGGCAGCCCCGGAGCCGGAGGAATCGCCGACTGCGCTCTGGAAGCTGCCATAGGCCGCGACCGTTGCCGGACGGTTTGCGCCCGGGTTGGGGTGAACTCCCATGGGATCGCCAAATCCGCCAGTTTTTGTCGACGTCTGGCCCATGTTGTTTGCGACCGCAGTAGGAACGTCGGTGTGGAACAGACCTACCTTCGGCTGCGCTGGCAGCGCAACGGAGTCTGGCCGGTAGGGTGGCAGTACGGGAGCGCTGACGTTATTCAAATGAACCCGTGCCAACCTCGGCTGGGGGGTGTCAGCCGGAGCTTGCCTGTAGGTGATTTTAGGAGCGATCCGGTTCAACAAATCCGGAGTTGGCGGAATAATGGGCGGTTTTACGCGAATCGTCGGTCGCACCGGCTTCACAGGAGTAATGGGGAGCAGGAGGTCGGTCTCGATTACGGGCTTTTGCACGACTTGATGGACCATGAAAATGGACAGAGTGAGGAATAATGCAATCGCCGAAGCATTGACAATCAAGCTTACGACGAAGGATTTATTTCTTCCCTCTGGTTCTGGCAGTAGTCCGAACGTGGCTAGTTGTCGACTGGAAGGTACGCGCTCTCGATCTCTCAAGCGGCGGGGGGGCAGTCCGGTATCAGGCCGAACTGAATGCTCTCTTGTCGCAAAACTTGTCATACAGCTTTTACCTCAACGCGTTCAAACGTTCGCAGATTCAGAATTTTTGATGCAACATCTTCTTCGGTACCGGCACGTCCGGCTGGCTGTTCAGTCAGGGTATCTTTTGAAATACTGCCGACTCCGAATTGGAAACAGGCAAATAAGTTTTTCAATGAAACGCAGCAGAGAACAAATTTCAAATTCAACGTGAGACCCAATCTCTGCCAAACATTTTGGACGGCCCTCCTGCTTGGATGCTGCCCGCATTTGACGAGTACAGTTTTGCCAGATCAAAGTGCAATCATTCCGCACCTCAGCCTGTGTTCATTGCTATGATTCTCAGAGCCTGAAAAACGGCCCCCAAGCTCTGCGTAATTGGCTGTGTTTGCCAATGAGTATGCCATAACTTAGAAATTTTGAAATGAAATTTTCGCATATCCATTTGAGCCGGGTATCGTTAGATTAACCACTGGGGGACCCGACCCATCAAAATATGCAAACCTGCGCTTCCGGCCTATCATCAAGAAGCAGGAATGAGCTGATTCGCTTTTTCCGAGGAATTTTCAGTGAGTCTTAGGAACAACCCTGCTCCCATCCTCAACCTCCAATCATCTCTAACGATCAACGCTTCCAGCGTACTGCACCGACAACGAAAGTTCATTGATATAAAAGGAGATAATCCAATTGAATGCACTCATTACCGGTGGCGCCGGCTATATTGGGGGCACCGTTGCCCACCTGCTCGCGGCTGCTGGGCATCGTGTCGTGGTCTATGACAATCTTTCCCATTCCCAACGCCTTTCGGTACCTGCGAGTTTGGCCTTTATCGAAGGGGAAGTCGGCGACCGAATCAAAATGGAAGCCGCTCTCCGAAGCCACAAAATTGATGCTGTCCTGCATTTTGCCGCCCTCATCGAGGCGGGTGACAGCATGCAGCGTCCTGAGTTGTATTTTAGCAATAATACCGCATCCACGTTAGTTCTTTTTCAGGCGATGTTAGCGACAGGGGTGCGGAAGCTGGTTTTCTCCTCAACCGCGGCCGTATACGGGCAGCCTGAACGGACGCCGATAGAGGAAGATGCGGCATTACAGCCAACCAATCCTTACGGCGAATCCAAGCTGATGGTGGAGCAGATGCTGACCTGGCTGCACCGCATCCATGGATTGCGCTATGCCAGCCTGCGCTATTTCAATGTGGCTGGCGCCATTGCCGGTCGCGGGGAATCGCATGAGCCGGAGTCGCACCTGATTCCTCTCATCCTCGATGTGGCGCTGGGTCGAAGGAAAAGTATTCGAATTTACGGGACCGATTATCCGACGCCGGACGGCACTTGTATCCGCGACTACATTCACGTGCGCGATCTGGCGGAGGCTCATTTATTGGCGCTGACGGCTCTCGAAGAGCGCGACAGAATGATCTATAACCTTGGAAATGGTCAAGGCTTTTCCGTGCGTGAGGTGATTGACGCCGCGAGGCGCGTCACAGGTCATCCCATTCCGGTCGAAGAGTGTCCGCCAAGGCCCGGCGATCCGGCCATCCTGGTGGCCAGTTCGGAGAAAATCAGCCGCGAACTCGGCTGGCGCCCTCATTGTCCGAGCCTGGATGAAATCATCGCGGACGCGTGGCAGTGGCACCAAGTGCGCTACAAGACCGGCGAGTAAGCTTCCCCGGTGATCCGTACGCGGGGGCCACGGCTGGAAATTAATTTTGGCAACGGAGCTTATCGTGCGTCTAACGTCGCAGGACTCGGGTCCATCCTTATCGACCTTTGGTTTGGAAATGGCTTGCTCCGGCTGGCGTTGAGGTTTACAAGGGAAGCGGTAGGTTGGAGGGCAGTATGAAAACGAATCGCGTTGCGGGCGCAGTTCTGGTAGCGGCACTGGTAGGAGCGGGAGCTACATCCTCTGTTGTGGCGCAGAACGAGAATACAACTGGCCAGGCGCAGGTGATTGTGACGGTAAACGCCAACAAGTCGCATCCGGCTCCGCCTCTCCATGCAGGGGAAATTACTGTAAAAGTGAAAGGGCGCGCGGCCAATGTTACGGGTTTGACGCCGATCAACGGATCGACTGCCCCGACGCAGCTTGTGTTTCTCTTCGATGAGTCAGCGCGTTCGTATTGGACGCTGCAGATTCCCGATCTGAAGAAATTTATTGAGTCGTTGCCTTCCTCCGTCGCGGTGGTAGTGGCGTACATGGACAACGGAAGAGCGCAGATGGCGCAGACCCTGACAACAGACCATGCGAAGGCAGCGAAATCGCTGCGGATCACGAACGAAATTCCAGGGATCAGCGGAAGTCCGTATTTTTGCCTGTCTGACCTGGCGAATCACTGGCCTTCCAAGGAACAAGCCCGTCGCGTGGTATTTATGATGACCAATGGGGAAGACCCATACTACATGTTGCGTGATATGCAAGATCCTTACGTTGCCGCTGCGATTCGAGATTCCCAAAAGGCGAACCTTCTGGTTTACTCCATCTATTTTCGCAACCGCGGCGCAGGAGGCTCAAGCAGCTTCAGCACCCTTATGGGGCAGAGTTATCTGCAGCGCGTAGCGGACGAAACCGGCGGCCAGTTCTACAGCCTGGCGATGGTGAGTCCGGTGTCATTTGAGCCGTTTCTGAAGCAGTTCAAAGAGTCGCTGAACCGCCAGTACCTGTTGACCTTTGCGGCTGACAAAACGGGCTGGCAGTCGGTGCAGATCCAGGCCAAAGGCTCCGGGTTGAAGATGACGGCTCCCAGGGCGATTTTCGTTGAGAGGAATCGATAGGAACTGTTGACTTGATGGTCCCCATAGCGGGTTGTCTGGCGGCTTCGGAGGATACCCATCAATGCTGCGTCATCGCCAGCGCCAGCACCGCGATCAGCAGCGTCGGCGGCATGACGAGCACGCCGACTCGCAAAAAGCGCCAGCCGCTGACTTCAATCTTTTCGCGACGCAGCGCCATCAGCCACAAGATTGTCGCCAGCGATCCGGTGACGGAGAGATTCGGGCCCAGATCGATGCCCAGTAGCACCGCGGCATGCATGGCGCGGGTACTGTGAGCTGTCAGCACGGCGGACGCTCCGATCAAGCCCATAGGCAGATTGTTGATTGCGTTGGCCGCCATGCCGAATCCGAACGCGACCGCGCTCAAACCCGCGATGGGCGGCCAGCCAGCGGCTGTCTTCAATGCGTCGGCGGAAATCGCAAGCGCTCCTACCTTTCGCAGCGCCGCCACCATCACAAACAGACCTGCCACCAGCAGAATCACGCTCCAGGAAATGTGCCGAAGGGCTGCCGTCATTACGCGCCAATGCCTGCCTGCGACGAAAAACATCGCCAGAATGCCGGCGATAAGGGTTGCCGGACCGACCGGGCCTCCCAGTGCGGATGTGGCCAGCAAGGCGCTTGCGGCCGCCAGTATTCCCAGCCCGGCGCGCCGTCCCATGGGATTGAGTGTCGCCGGTTTCACCCCGTCCTCGATGGAAGGACGCAAGTCCGAGCGGCTGTGCCATCGTAGAACGAGAAAGGTCACTCCGATCGCGCCTATCGCGGGGAGCAGAAAGATCCGCAGCCATTCCCCCAGCGCCGGGAGCTGCCCATCAAACACGACCAGGTTCGCCGGATTCGAAATGGGCAGAACGAAGCTGGCGGCATTGGCGATGAACGCGCACGCGAACAGGTAGGGAAGCGGAGAAGTCTTAGTGCGGCGAACAACGGCCAGCACGGCGGGCGTCAGCAGCACCGCTGTTGCATCGTTTGAAAGCAGGGACGTGACGACGGCGCCGATGCCGTAGACCAGCACAAACAGACGTATCTGAGAACCCCGCGCGTGTTCCATGGCGAGGGCCGCCAGCCAATCGAAGACGCCATGTTGCCGCGCCAGCTCCGCCAGCAGCATCATCCCGGCGAGAAAAAGATAAACATCGGTTCCGCTACGAACGGCGGCCCATGCCGCACCGAGCGGCAATAAGCGAAACAGCACCAGCAGCGATGCTCCTGCGACGGCCCAGACGTATTCCGGAATGCGGCGCGGACGCCAGAGAATCAAGACGAAGACCAGCCCGCACAACAGCCAGGTCGTGATCCATATTGCAAGTTGTGCTGGGTGGTGGGGCATCAAGGTAAATTGTCGCAGATTCGCGTCGAGTTTCCCGCCGCCTGGTCAGGAATCGCAACGGGCTTTTTCCGATGCGCTGGAGAGGGTTGGATGCTTCGATTTCGAATCTCGACTGCCATCGTTTACCATGGCTTCGTTGGTGAACCTATGCAAGCGCTGCAATTGACGGAATACCGGAAGCTGCAACTGGTGGATCTGCCAGTGCCCGTACCAGCGCCGGAGGAAGTCCTGATCCAGGTGGCCGCGTGCGGCATCTGCGGCAGCGATGTGCATGGATACGACGGCTCAACAGGGCGCCGCATTCCGCCGTTGGTGATGGGTCACGAAGCAGCCGGCGTCATAGTCTCTGTGGGCAGTGCGGTTCAGGCGTTTGCGCCTGGGGAACGCGTCACCTTTGATTCGACCATCTCTTGCGGGAGCTGTCGCTTTTGTCGAGAGGGCGCGGTGAATCTGTGCGATCGCCGCGAGGTGTTGGGCGTTTCCTGCGGAGACTATCGGCGCAACGGCGCGTTCGCGGAGTATGTTGCGGTTCCGGCGCGCATTGTGTATCGACTGCCGGACTCCCTGAGTTTTGCCGACGCAGCGATGATTGAAGCGGTCTCTGTGGCGTTGCATGCGGTACGCCTGACCGCACCGGAGCCGGGAAGTACCGCCTTGGTCGTCGGCGCGGGAATGATCGGACTGCTGATGCTGCAATCGTTGCGCGCGATGGGCTGCGGCAGAATATTTGTCACCGATCTCGACTGCGGACGCCTGGAGTTGGCAAAAAAACTGGGTGCGAATGAAGCGATCGAAGCTAACGCTACAACACCCAGCGAAGAGAGCGCGGAACGAGTTCGCAGCTTGACTAACGGCCACGGTGCGGACGTGGTGCTGGAGGCTGTAGGAACTGCGGCCACGGTGCGAACGGCAATCGCCTCGGCACGAAAAGGCGCCACGGTGACGCTGGTGGGCAATCTGGCGCCCGAAGTTTTGTTGCCGCTGCAGAGCGTCGTCACCCGACAGCTTCGGCTGCAAGGCTCGTGCGCATCGGCGGGTGAATATCCGCAGGCCATCGAGCTGATGGCAAGCAAACAGATCGATGTCTCGCCGATGCTCTCGGCAATCGCGCCGCTGGCAGAAGGGCCGAGCTGGTTTGAACGCCTCTATACCCACGAAGCGAATTTGATGAAGGTGGTGCTGACGCCGGGGGCGACCGCGTGAAGCCCGTGCAGTCCAATTCACAGGAGGGACCGCGCATGTTCGACCTGACAGGCCGGGTTGCTCTGGTTACGGGGACGAGTCGTGGACTGGGGCAATCCTTCGCTCGATCGCTGGCTCGATGCGGCGCCGATTTAATCTTGACCAGCCGCAAGCAACAAGACCTGCTGCCGTTTCAAGAGGAAATTCGCGCAATGGGGAGAAAGGTCGTCGCGTTAGAACTCGATGTGCGCGATGAAGTCAGCATTGCGAAGATGGCAGAGCAGGCCCAGGCCGCTTTCGGAGCGATCGACATTCTTGTGAACAACGCCGGCTGCAATGTACGCAAGCCGGCGCTTGAAGTTTCCTGGCAGGACTGGAACCGGGTGCTGGACACGAATTTGCGCGGCAGTTTTTTTGTCGCCAAGGCGATCGCGCCGCAAATGATTGCGCGCGGATACGGGCGAATCGTCAACATTGGCTCTGTGACCAGCGTCTTCGGCTACGCCGGTCTCGCTCCTTATACGGCCAGTCGCGGCGGCATCCGCCAATTGACGATGAGTCTCGCCGACGAGTGGGGCAGGCACGGCATCACCGTCAACTGCCTCGCGCCCGGATGGTTTAAGACCGAACAGAACAAAGTCTTGTATGAGGACCCGGAGTGGGTTGAATATTTGTGCGAACGGATCCCTTTAAAAAGGCCCGGCGCGCCCGGCGATTTGGACGGCGCGATTGTTTTCCTCGCTTCCGAGGAAAGCCGCTATGTCACCGGACAGACCTTGCTGGTGGACGGCGGAATTTCAACGGGGGCGACGCGAGCCATGTCGGCGCAGCGTTCGGTGCGCGCACAAGAGTAGAACTTTTTCGATGCTTGCAAATCAGGAGAGAGAATGGACCACCTTTGTCAGTCGTATCCATCCAGAGCATCTCGACGTCGCAGGGATGTTTTTTGCTTTGCGGCTTGTGCGGCGTTTCTATGGATGAGTGCCAGCGCCGCGCTTGCGCAAGCACAGAACGCGGGCGCAAATTTCCGCAAGCATCCGGTGACGTTCGCGAAGCCTCTGACCGTATATTTTGTCGATGTGGAAGGCGGTCAGTCCACGTTGTTCGTCACGCCTTCGCACCAGTCGTTATTGGTGGACACGGGCTGGCCCGATAACGACGGACGCGATGCCAACCGCATCCTGCAGGTGGTGAAGCAGGCAGGGCTCGACCACATCGACTACCTGCTGATTACACATTTTCACGTGGACCATGTTGGCGGCGTTCCGAATCTTGTCAAAAAGATGCATATCAAGACATTCATCGATCACGGGCCGAACCGCGAGACTACTGAATCTGCCACGGAGCAGGGTTTTGAGAGATATCAGACGGTGCTGGCGCAACTCCATGCGAAACATATCTTGGCGAAACCCGGCGAGACCATTCCGCTGACCGGCCTGACGACCACCATCGTCAGTGCGGACGGCGATACCATTGACACAGCATTGCCCGGCGCGGGCGAGCCGAATCCATATTGCAAGAACTGTCCCACGCGGCCGCCGGACAAAACCGAAAATGGCCGCTCGGTGGGGTTCGTGATGCAGTACGGCAAAATGCGCCTGGTGGACCTGGGAGACCTGACCTGGGACAAGGAAATGCATCTGATGTGCCCTGTCAACAAGCTGGGGGAAATGGATGTCTACGTCGTCTCGCATCATGGCTGGTATCCCAGCAGCAGTCCGGCGTTTGTGGATGGCATCGCTCCTCGCGTGGCCATCATGGACAACGGCGAAAAGAAGGGCGGCTCGCCTGGGCCATGGGAGACGATTGAGAAATCACCGCGGATCAAGAACCTGTGGCAACTGCATTACTCTGCGGAAGGTGGCGCCCAGCACAATGTGGCCGCGCCCTACATTGCGAATCTGCAAGGGGCCAACGTGAAGGATGGCTCCGACGGCCACTATATTCGTTTGCTCGCCTATCCGAACGGGAAGCTGGTGGTCTTCAACTCGCGCACGCAGCAGAGCAAAACATATCCGGCTCCGCAGTAAGTTGGATGTACGTAACCGTGATGGCCGAATTCCATGGATGCTGAGCAAGTACGTGAAGCGTTATTGAAGCTGCCGCACGTCGAAGAGACGATGCAGTGGGGCGCGAATCTCGTCTTCTGGGTCGGCGACAAAGCCATCGGCGGCAAGATGTTCGCTCTGGTCAACCTCGACGAGGATGGCAAGGGCTTGATTTCGTTTCACGCCGGGCAAGAGCGCTACACGGAACTACTGGAGATAGACGGCGTCATTCCAGCGCCGTACATGGCGCGGATCTTCTGGGTGGCGCTGACGCGATGGGATGCAATCCCAGACCGGGAATTGCTGGACCTTCTCGCGCATGGGCGTGACCTGGTCTATGCAAAACTACCCCGGCGAACAAAAGATGTACTGGCGATGCCGCAGACGGCCCGCAAGAAACTGATCACGGAACGAAGGAAACTTCTGGCCAGCCGAAAACCGAGTAAGTTCCGGTAGGCCTCAGAGGAGGCGCGTCGATCGGCTATCATTCCCAACAGAAACGCGTAGCTCGCGATGCCGAGCAGCAGAACCGCTGCCAGGACGAACGCTGCGGCGAATATGGCGGCGCTCCATATAAAGGATCCGATCACGGCCGCCGTCGTCGTTTTCGGCACTATCGGTCGATCGAACCGCTTGCATCAGGCAAGTAAATCCACGATACTGTAAGTTCAGGATCAAAGGACGAGTTTCGTCTCCGCAGAATGGCTTTGCCTTCTCTCCTGCTACTCCAGAAAGGACTACATAAGCTGTGTTGATGATTCGTCTTTCGCGCGTAGGCGCTCGTAAGAAACCGTACTACAGAATTGTTGTAATCGAAAAAGACCGCGCCCGCGATGGACGGTCTCTTGAAGTGGTTGGCACGTACAACCCACGCACCAATCCGGCTACCGTGGATCTGAAGAAGGATCGCGTCGATTATTGGACGGGCAAGGGTGCGCAGCTTTCAGATCGAGTCGGCAAACTTGTCGCTAAGGCGACCGCACCGATTGCGCAAGCGATGTGAGCCAAAGTCCCCAATTGGGATTTGATGACGTCAATAAATTCTCCAGTTTTCTTTAAAGAGCGCAGCCTACGGGCTGCGCTCTTTCGTCCTTTTAGGCTACTTGAATTTCTCCCTAAGACGCTTGTCTTCTGCCTGGAAATAGAAACAGTCAAATGGTTGACCAGGTGTTTCAACCGTATAGTAACCTGATTAGTGGCTAAAGGGTAAACAATAAAATTGCAGACAAATCGTTTCCAATTAGGTATAAACGCAATCAGAAATTAATATTTAGCTCTTAATTGAGGTTAGGTATGTCAGAAAGTTCCGCAGAGCCGTCTGCAGACGAGTTGATCAAGGCGATCGCTCTTTCGTTAGTGGATAAGCCGGAAGAAGTTTCAGTTTGCGCAACATCGAATGAAACCGGCACGGTATTGCGTCTGCGGGTTGATCCTACCGACGTTGGGAAGGTCATCGGGAAGCAGGGCAGAACTGCTCGATCGTTGCGAACGATTCTAGGGGCCGTCAGCGTAAAGCTGCATCATCGGTACAGCCTGGAGATCGTGGAAGAATCCAAGGCAGATTCCGTTTCGACTTGATGTTCCGATTTTCCAGTTGAGTTTGCATCGTGTGGCGTACTTCCATCTACCATCCACGTGCAACAATAACGCTGTGACGGACTCAAAAACAGTAGTGGCGCAGTCTTGGGTGCATGTAGCCCGCTTGATTCGACCACAAGGACGGCGCGGTGAAGTGCTGGCAGAGATCCTGACAGATTTTCCCGAGCGGTTTGCGGAGATGCGCGATGCATTTCTGTGGCGCAGCGACCAGCTTCCTGCAAGCCCAATCCTGCTTGAGAATTCCTGGTTGCACAAAGGCAAAGTGGTGCTGAAGTTCGCTCAGGTGGATTCCATCTCCGCGGCGGAGGCGTTGCGGGGTGCGGATCTGGTGATTTCCGCTACGGAACGCAAGCCACTGCAATCTGACGAGATCTACATTAGCGACCTGGTCGGTTGCGAGTGCCTGGATGTAGCCGCCGACGGCGCCAATTCAACTCGCGTCCTCGGGACGATTCGGGATGTCGTTCGACAAGAACACACTGCGGATCTGTTGATTGTTGAGGGCGCGAACGGGATTGAATACGAAATTCCATTCGCGAAGGCGTATGTCGTCAAAATCGACATAGTGGCCCAACGCGTAGAGATGCGCCTTCCTGCGGGGCTTCTGGAAGTGAACGCGCCGTTGACGGAAGAAGAACGGCGCGCGCGGGACACATCGTCTGAATCAAAATCTTAGCCGTAGATCGTCGCCGGTGCAGCAGTCTCGATCTGGCGGCAGACAATCTTCCATCGACAGTGTAGCGCCGGTTCGCACCTTGCGCAGGGCGTCTTACATCACGTGTGGCGTCTTACATCGGACATGATGTCTTACAGCGCGAATGTCGTCTTACGGCTACGGCGTGTGCGATCTTGGTATCGCCGAAAGGGCTATTTTGCTGGTGGCTCCTGCGGGATGGCGGCTCCGTCTGAGCGTGGGTCCGATCCCGCGAAATTGACATTGCGGCGGCTATCTCTGACGACGGCTTCACCTTGTCCCACGGTGAATGAGAAAGGCTGCAATAGCTGGATCTGCTGTCCGCGCTTGGTCAGCTCCGCCCGTACTGCCTCTGGAATGCCGGGTTCCATCTGGACATCGCAGCCATCAAACGTCGGCTTGGTAAAACGCGCTTGTTCCAGCGCCGCCTGCACGTTCATTCCGTAGTCGACAACATTGGCAACGAATTGTGCGTGCGCCTGCGCCTGATTCCAGCCACCCATAATGCCGAACCCGATGTGGATGTCTCCTTTTTCCATGAAGGCCGGAATGATGGTATGAAGGGGCCGCTTGTGTCCCGCCAGGGAATTGGGCTGACCGGGAGTGAGGCTGAATCCCGCGCCACGGTCTTGAAAAGAAAATCCCAGTCCAGGCGCGACCATGCCCGTGCCGTAGCCTTCATAGTTGCTCTGGATCAGCGAGACGATATTGCCGTCCTTGTCGATAGTGGAAAGATAAATGGTTGTCTTGCCGTGGGCGTTGAGGTATTGCGTGAGGTCAGAAGGCAGCACCTGGCAGGACGCCTTGTTCATATCGATCAACTTTGCGCGCTGCTTTGCCAGATCTTTCGACAGCATTGCTTTGACCGGAATGGGAGTGAAGCGCGGGTCGCCGACGTAGCGGTACATGTCCGCATAGGCCAGCTTCTTGGCCTCGATCATCACCTGCAATGCATCGGCGGAGTTGTGACCGTACTGCGCCATGGGGAACTGTTCCATGATGTTCAGCATGGAAAGCGCGGCAACACCTTGTCCGTTCGGCGGCAGCTCGTAGACAGTCCAGCCGCGATAGGTGGTGGAAATGGGTTTTACCCATTCCGGTTGAAAATCCGCGAAGTCCTCTCGGGTGTGCGTACCTCCCTGAGCGCGCAGAAACTTCACCATGGTGTCCGTCATGGGGCCGTTGTAGTAGGCATCTCTTCCATGCGCCGCAACCTGTCGCAACGAGTTCGCGAGCGCGGGATTGCGAAACAGGTCGCCGAGTTTTGGCGCCACTCCGCCGGGGAGATAGGTCTCCTTATATCCAGGCTGCTGCATAAGTCTTTTGCTGGACCAGTAGCGCGCATTGCGCTCGGCCAAAGGAAATCCGTTCTGGGCGTAGTAAATGGCCGGCGCTAAAGTTTTGCTGAAGGGAAGTGTTCCAAAGCGATCTTTGAGCGCTTCCCAACCCGCGACACATCCGGGAATGTCGATGCTGTGAACACCGATGGGATCGATGCTGTTAATGTGATGGGCCTTCAGATAGTCGATCGTGAGGGCCTGCGGCGTCCATCCACTGGAGTTGAGTCCGTATAGCTTTCCGGTCTTGGCTTCGTAGTATAGAGCGAACAGATCGCCGCCCATACCGTTCACATAGGGCTGCACCACTCCCATGACCGCGTTGGCCGCGATGGCCGCATCGATAGCGTTTCCGCCTTCTTCCAATATGTGCGCTCCGGCTTGCGAAGCAAGAAACTGCGGCGCTGCAACAATTCCGAATTTCGTTACGACCATGGAGCGGCCTTGGCCGGGCATCGAAGCAAACTGTTGTCCCATGAGCATCGCGGAACATGAGAAAACAAGGGCGACTGTACGAGCGATGAACTTCATACGTTTCTCCTGCGCGGAAGTGGGGTCTACAGAATTTATCTTCCGGCACCTTAATGCCGAACGGTCTCACTTATTTTTTGTCCGAAGCGCTGTCGAGTTCTGTGGCGATATGTTCTACAAATGCAGCTTCATCGTCGATTGCATGGCCGACAAGAACGATCTGGGCGTCGGCCTCGGCATAACGGCGTTGCTCAATGGCTTCACGAACTCCGGGAAGAGTTTTCGCGTCATAGCCGGTGTACCAGCCAGGAGCATACATCAGGTTCCGCATCCACGGGCGGCGCGGCAGTCCCTGCGGAGTAGTCAATTTTCGCGCGGCCTGGGTCAGTTCCTGGTTGATGGCGTACAAGCGGTCCGCTGCAATACCGCGGCCAAGAGCACGGACTCTCGCCTGGTTGTAATGGGCAGCGGATTTGTTGAGGGCTGCCAGCGCATTGTCGAGCGGCGCGAAGTTGAGGAAGGGCGGCATCGTCAAGGCTGGTGGCGCTACCATCGGATGTCTTGGATCGTTGGTCAGCGCATATGCGTTCAGATCCAGCGCGGCGGTGAGTTCCTGCGCCTTCGTTTGCCGGGCTGCAAGCAGTTCCTTCACTTCGCGGGTATATACGTGCAGCGTATCGGCCAGCGCCGCGAAGTCATAGGGCAACACGTCAGCCTGAGCCATGCGGAGGACCAGCTTTCCATCCGTCTGAGACATTGCGCGGCCATAGGCAAACGTCGAATCGGAAAAGTGCGTATACCAGTAGAAATCGTCGTAGATGGAATGGTAGACGCCTAAGCCAGTGTCTTCGCCTCGGTAGCTGACATCGAGGGAAGCGATGCCGAGGTGGTCCAGGAATGCGGTAAAGTCGGAGCCGGTGCCGAGCGCGCCAATGTGCAGGTCGTTGCCGGCGACAGCTTCTTTCCGTTCCTCCGGCGTACCGTTCAGCAACTCCCAGGCCCGCAACCGCTGCCATGCGGAGACGTTTGTCTCCGGATCGTTGACTGACTGGGCGACTTGATTGACCAGTGGTTCCAGCGAGTGCGAACCTTGTGCGGCAAGGTAGCCGCGCTCGTTGCTATCGCTGTTGATATAAACTGCGGCGTGTTTGCGCAGTTCTGCTGCGTGTTGCTCTGCCCATTCCGTTGAGCCCAACAGCATGGGCTCTTCGCCATCCCACGACAAATAGATGATGGTTCGTTTCGGTTTCCATCCGGTTGCGGCCAGTTGGCCAATCGCACGAGCCTCCTCCAGCAATGCCACCTGCCCCGAGGTTGGATCGTCGGCACCATTCACCCACGCATCGTGATGGTTGCCGCGCAGCACCCAGACATCGGGCTCCTCAGACCCACGCATGGTCGCGACTACGTCGTAGACCGGCTTCAGGTCCCAATTGAACGCAAGCTTCAGATGAGCGCTTGTCCTCGAAGGTCCGATGCGATACGTCAACGGAAGGCCGCCGCGCCAGTTGGCGGGAACGGGTGGACCTTGTAGCGCGGCCAGCAGCGGCTGGGCATCTTGATAGGAAATTGGAATGACGGGAATCTTCGGCAGAGAAGGCGCATCTTCTCGCTTCAGGCGTTTTGCGCCGGCGGTCGCGCCGATTCCAGGAGTGAGCGGGTCGCCTGGATAGGAGGGGGCATCCAAAACACTTCCACGCTGGACGCCTTCGCCGGGACGCATGGGCCCGTCGGGGAATACCTGGTTGATGGCGTAACCATCATTCGCGGGGTCGGAATAAAGAATGCAGCCAATGGCTCCATGTTCGGCGGCGACCTTCGGCTTGATGCCTCGCCAGGAATTGCCATAGCGCGCAATGACGATTGCGCCTTTGACCGAGATGCCGTAGCGCGCGAGCTCTTCGTAGTCCTCCACCAGACCGTAGTTCACGTAAATCAGCGGCGCGGTCACGTCGCCATCCGGTGAGTAGGCGTTATACGTCGGCAGTTGTTCGTCTTTTTGATTGCTTGTCGGGTCGTCCGCGATCGCCGGCTCTTCGAGCCTGGCATGAAAGCTTCCCATTTCCAGCAACCGTGTTTTCGGAGTGGGGAAGAGTACCTGGAATGTCTCAATGTGGGCATCCCAGCCCCACTGCTTGTACTGGGCCAGTATCCACTCGGCATTCTGCTTGTCGTACGGCGATCCGACATGATGCGGCCGCGCGCTGAGCAACTTCATATTGGCGCGCATCCGCTGCGGGTCTGGGATCGCCGCAAAACGCTGCTCCAGATCGAGCTCGGTCTTTGCATGCGCGGAAGAGAATCCCAGCAGCGTGGGTGTGTTCTGCTGCTGTGCGAGAAGCGATAGAGAATAGGTCGGAGGCAAAAGGAAAATTGCAGACAGAAATAAGGTGGCGTGGCGCAACGGTCCTCCTCAGAATATGCAAAAATCCATGGATGAGAATTTGAGGGGTTTTCTCGTGTGTCGTAATCGTACTACGCCGGCAGACGTGAAGAGATGGCGCGTATGCCCAAGGAGGAGAATCCGCTTGGCCGGAATCGACTTGGCAATAATCATTTCCGTCTTCGCGGCTGGTTGTTGTAGGCTTGGCAAGGATGCCGTGTAAGAAAGGCCAATCCAGAAACCACTATGCCGACGCCAGAGAAGTCGCAGCACAAGATTGCGCTACGAGAATTTGTGCAAGCGGAATCGATGATCCAGATTGCGCTGGTGCTGCCGCTTTCCTGCATCATCGGATGGGCGATTGGGGATTATCTTGACCATAAGCTGCACCAATCCTGGATTGGAATTGCGGGGCTGGCAGTGGGCATCGCCGCCGGATTTGTTCAGGTCATCCGCATGGCCAACCACGCCAATCGAAGCGACGGCAACAAATGACTTCTGAGACCAGCACGCCTGTACCGCCCAGCGAACCCATGCCGCCCGAGACCGCGTCACCGCAGGCGCAGGGTAGTTTGATTCAGTTCAATGAAGAAGATATTCGCCGCACGCTTCGCCGTGCGCTGATTCTCGCCGGCGCGGCAGTCCTGGTGGCAACGCCCATTTTATGGGCCTGGCTGGGCTGGCGCACCTGCCTGACGTTTGTCATCGGCGTTGCTATTTCATCCACTGGAATTGTGGAGTGGCTGCAATTGCTAACCGCCATGATGTCCAGAATGGAAGAGGGGCGCACACCGGTCCCGATGGGCCGCGTTTTGATAATGTTTTTCCTTCGTTTGGCAGTCGCGGGTGTGCTCTTATATGCTAGTCTAAACAGTTTGCATGGCTCCGTTTATGCGTTGCTGGCTGGGCTGGCTGTATCCTTGCTTGCCCTGACAGTGGAATCGATCCGGCTGGTGTTTCGGACCGGATAATATAGCCAAACCAACGGATGTTGTCCTGAAGAACCAAAGCTTGAAGAACCTGAAAAGAAAGTACGAACGATGCCCCTCCAACATTTTCTTGCCCACATTCTGAACCAGTTGCTGGCTGGTCCGGTGACGACGCTGCTGAATTGGATTGGCCATCCGCCGCTCAATCCTGCGGCGCCGATCAACGGCGTGTTCACTATGGAGGTGATCGCGTTCCTGGTACTGCTCATCTTCTTTATCCTGGTTCGGCTGACGTTGAGTGTGGAAAGGCCAAGCGTGCCGCAACGGCTGGCGGAAATGAGAT
>JAJZCA010000357.1 GCA_021798735.1 Acidobacteriota bacterium
CGCCGCTTGTCCAAGGACTACGAGCTGCTTCACACCACAGCAGAAACTATGATCTATGTTGCCTTCGCTCATCTGCTTTTGCGAAGGCTTGCGTAGTTTTTAAACAGATTCTCAGAGCTCAGAGCTTCCTGGGATAAAGACCCACTTAAGAGCACAATCTTTCTGATCGTCGTGTTGATATCCGTCATCGTCGGCGTTGTTGCTTATGGACGTTATACAAAGCCATCCCCGACCCAAACAATCACAGCTCCGGGCGATAACAATGTGAATACGAACACCAATAATGGAACCATAAAATCGACAAAATAGGGGCGAAGTTGGGCCTTAATCATGGCGGAGTTCAGGGAGGCATTGTGGGGTACATAAAATGGGTGTCTCTCGGCCTTGTCACCACCGCATTATTGGGGCAGCAATCGACGATTACTGCGCCTGGTGACAATAATGTAAATGTAAATAGAAACCAGGGAACGATTGTTCAGGTCAATGTTGCACCACCGTCGGTAACAAAGCAACTGAAAGCACGCGTGAAACAGGGGCACGCGTGGCAGAACCTTTTGCTGCCAGCGCATGAACCGACCCCACCGAACGCTTGCAGCGCTCGCATGCCTACACCTCCGGCTGCGCTTCTTGTTGTTTTAGGGGGCCTAGGTGCCGCTTACTGCACCCATACTCCGTGTGTGATTATCGCCACCGCAGGTGATGCAACAGGACCAGAAAACCTGTTGTCCGTTTCTCGTGAAGGCTCACTGATGAGAGTTCACGCCGAAATCTTTGGGCCGGACGGTCGAATAGAGGCCGCGATTGAAAATAATAAACTCCTCCGAAATCCAGCGAATACGTTCCGTTGGTCTCGTCCAGATCCCCACACTCTGGATGTTGTCGATGACAGATATCGGAAAACCCTCCATATCAAGTTCGTTAATTCCGACACGATTTATGTGGAAGGCATTTTTCAGGATCGCGAAGGCCGTCGACTAATAGTCGAGAGTGACAAGGGGATTGTTGGCAAAGGCAATGTCGTGAGGGGCGCTTGCTCTGGGAACGCGGGTACTGCCTTCTTTATGCAATAATTTCTGCATTTACATTTCTTTGATGACGTTCCGGAAGCTAGGGCCGGTACAGGACCGAAGCAGAGGAGCTCGGCAGGGTCTCTCCATGGTTTGTAAACGTGGCGGCGCCAGCGCGGGCCAGGTCGAGGATGCGTCCGGGGAAGATTCCCAGGGCGAATACGGCCAGCACCAGGATTGCCATCGCAAGAACGAATGCGGGCCGCGCGTGCGCGGTGTCTGCCTCCCGAGGAGGCTCCACGGGAACCATATACATCTGGGCCAACAACCGCAGGTAGTAGAAAGCGGCCACGCCACTGTTCAGCAGGCCCAAGATCGCCAGCCAAGCGTTGCCTGAATTGACTGCGGCGGTAAAGACATAAAACTTGCCGAAGAAGCCGGCGGTGAAGGGAATGCCGATCAGCGAAATCAGAAACACGGCGAAAGCGGCGGACGCGACAGGGTGCCGCCGCGCTACACCCGAAAAATCGCTGAGGCTGGTGCGGGCCTCGTTGTAGCCGGAAAGATAGCTGATGATGCCAAACGCTCCGACGTTCATGGCGGCGTAGGCCGCGGTGTAGAAGCTGGCGGCGGCAATGCCCATGGGAGCCAGCGCGGTGAAGGCGACCAGCAGATATCCGGCGTGTGCAATGGAAGAGTAGGCCAACATGCGCTTCACATTGTGCTGCGTCAGCGCGCCGAGGTTGCCGATCGTCATCGACAGGACGGCGAGGATCCAAACGAGCGGCATCCAGACGTGGGTTGCCGTGCCAAAAGCGCCATAGGTAATGCGCAGCAATACGGCAAACGCGGCCGCCTTCGGCGCAGTGGACATGAGGCCGACGACCGGAGCGGGCGCGCCTTCATAGACATCGGGCGTCCACACATGAAACGGAGCCAGCGATACTTTGAAGCCGAGACCAATCAGCATCATGCCGAAAGCTACAGTGAGCAGCAGGGGGGAGGCTCCCCCCGCAACACCTTTTGCAATCGCATAGAGGTTGGTTGAGCCGGTTGCGCCAAAGCACAGTGCGATGCCATAGAGAAAAAATGCGGTGGCAAAGGATCCCAGCAAGAAGTATTTGATGGAGGCTTCAGGGCTGGTCGCGCTGCGTTTGCGATAGCCGGCCAGGATGTAGGTGGAGATGGAAGAAATCTCCAGGCTGATAAAGACCATCAGCAGTTCAACCGAGCAGGTCATCAGCATCATGCCGGTCGCACCGAAGAGAATCAGCGCATAGTATTCGCCGACATAGCTGGAGTGCCCCTCAAAATAATCGAGCGAGATCAGCAGCGTGACCAGAACGATGCCGCCGATGACCAGATGAAAAAAGACACTGAACGCGTCGGATTGTACGGTGCCGTAAAAGGCTGTTCCGGCGGGGAGGAGAAGTTGATAGGCACTGGCAGCCAGTGCCGCCAGCGTGCCGAGGATGGCCACAATGCCGAGCGGTTTGCGACTGGTGAGCGGCTTCAGGACAGGCTCAATCAACATGACCAGCACACCGGTCAGGGTCATCAAAATTTCTGGCAGAATCCGTAGCATGGGAGAAACGGCGGTCATGGAGGAACTCATTGGCTCGTTCATTGGGCCATCCCTTGTTGCGCCGCTGCCTGTGTGACTGCGGGTGACGACGCCACGGTGGCGGAGGCTGCCACAGAAATTTTCGCCGGAGCCATGGCTGGAACGGTCAGGTCAATCGCATGCATCCAGAAGACGGAGGCGACTCCCATGGCAATCATCAGGGCAATGGTAGGCCATACGGCTGCGCGCTCCCGCCAGTTCACATCGGGCGGCGACAAGGCCGCGACTCCCATTGAGGGTTGACCGTAAAAGACGCGCTGTACCATCCAGAGCATGTAGGAGGCGGAAAGAATCACGCCTAGTGTCGCTGCCGCCGCGAAGCCGGGATGGGTCTGGAAGCTTCCGTTCAAAATAAGAAATTCTCCGACAAAGACATTCAGCGACGGTAGCCCGATCAATGACAACGTGGTGATGACGAACAGGACCGTCAGGCCGGGCAGCTTGGTCGCGATACCGCCGAGTTGGCCCATGTCGTACGTTCCGTAGCGCTCATACAAGATGCCGAGCAGCATAAAGAAAGCACTGGCGGAAACGCTCTCGTTCAGGATTTGATACGCGGCACCATCCATACTGGCCGCTGTGAAGGCATAGATGCCGAGCACAATGAAGCTGACCGCGCTCAACGTGGCGTAGGCGGCAAGGCGCTTCATATCCGTTTGCACCAGCGCCATAAAGGCTCCGTAGAGAATGCCGATGGCACCGAGCGCGACCATCAATGGCGCGATGTGCGCGGCCTGGGTAGGGAACAGTCCCACGTGCCAGCGCAGCAGGGAATAGAGTCCCAGCTTACCGGCGAGAATCATCGCGACTGCAGTGGGGGCTTCGCTGATACCGTCTCGCAGCCAACCATGCAGGGGAAATACCGGTACCTTGACCGCGAAGGCAAGCAGAAACGCGAGAGAAGTCAACCACAGCCCAGTCGCGTGTGCTCCGTTCCAGTGGCGCATCTGCTGCTGCATCTGGACCAGGTCAAAGGTCCCTGTCTGTCCATAGAGCCACAGCATTCCGACCAGCAGCAACGCAGAAGGAATGAAGGCGTAGAGGAAAAACTTGATGGCGGCGCTGCGCCCATTTGTGCGGCCATACATCCCG
>JAJZCA010000358.1 GCA_021798735.1 Acidobacteriota bacterium
GACCGTGGCATCGTCGACCAGAATGCCGACCGCCAGCGCCAGGCCGCCCAGCGTCATGATGTTGATGGTCTGGCCCAGACTGCTGAGGACGATCAGCGAAACCAGCACCGACAATGGAATCGAAACCGCGATGATCAGCGTGCTGCGCCAACTGCCTAAAAAAATCAGGATCATAGTTGCCGTCAGGCAGGCCGCAATGATCGCCTCCACCACCACGTCATTGATGGCCGCGCGAACAAAGATGGACTGGTCGTCGAGCGGCCGCATCGCCAACTGGGGAGGAAGAGTGGCTGCAATCCTCGGCAGGATTCTTCGAACGTGCGAAACCAGGTCCAGCGTGGAAACGTCTCCCGTCTTCTCAATCGTCATCAGCGCGGCGCGTTGCCCGTCGACACGGACGATGTTGGTTTGCGGAGGAAATCCATTCCGCACGTGCGCTACATCGCGAACATAGACGGTCGCGCCGTTGATGGTTTTGATGGGAAGGTCGTTCAAGCCCTCAATGGTGCGGGGCGCGCTGTTGGTCTCAATCTGGTACTCGTAGACGCCGATCTTTTCGGTGCCGGCGGGCAAAATCAAATTCTGCTTGGCGAAGGCCTCCACAACGTCGGCTGGCGACAGATGCATGGCCTGCAGTTTTGTGCTGTCGATATCCACCTGCACCTGGGGCTGCTTGCCGCCATAGGGCCATGGACTCGACGCTCCCTGCACGGTAGCGAGCTGCGGACGCAGAAAATTCGTGCCCAGATCGAAGAGCTGCTGCTGGCTCAGTCCCGTGCCCGACAACGCCAGATCCAGCACCGGCACTGAAGACGCGTTATACGTAAGGATGAGCGGCGGCAACGTACCCGGCGGGAAGTTGCGCAGCATGGTCTGGGAGATAGCGGTGACCTGGGCCACGCCGGCTTCCACATCAGTCCCCGGATGAAAATAAATTTTCGTGACGGAGGTGCCAGTGACCGCCTGGGTCTCCAGGTGTTCGACATTATCGACCGTGGTGGTGACGGCGCGCTCGAACACGCTGTCGATTCTGTCGGCCATCTGTTCCGGCGATAACCCGTTGTAGGCCCAAACCACCCCAACCACCGGAATATTGATGTCCGGGAAAATGTCCGTCGGAGTGCGCAGGATCACCGTGATCCCAAGAATGAGGATGAGTACAGAAAGGACAACGAAGGTGTAGGGCCTGCGTAATGCCAGGCGAACAATCCACATACAGGTCCCAATCGGGGTGGAAGGTTGAAGTTGGTCGACTCACGCAGGAGCGAGCGGCGGATTATCGATAATCCTAAGAATACACCGAAATGTGGCGATATGGACGGAACACGCGAGAAGAATCGCATGTTTCCGTAAGGGAGCGGAGCGTGCATCGCGGCAAACAGAGTAGATTCGGAGCCTACGCCCGATCACATCCGACCAAATAAGGAAGAGTCGAGCCGCGTAACGGCAAAAGTTTCCGGATGGATGCAACTGCAACAATACGGGGAACGGCCACGCCCTGCCCAACGCCATAGAATAGATTGCATCAATCACCACTTTGCGCCGTTGTTCTTGCGTCTTGATCGGGATGTATGTTGTGTATTGGACTGCGGCTGTATGTTTCGCGCGCATTGCGTCGCCAGGAGATGAAATGAATTTTCAGAATATGCGCAGAACGAAGTTGCGCATTGCGAACAGTGCGGGGATTGCTTTTCTTTCCGTGCTTGCTAGCGCCTCTCTGGGCTGCCGGCCTTCGCCGCTTCCGGTCATTGGACACACTCCCGACGCCGTGCAGCAGGGCAGGGTCGAGTCCACTGGCAACCCGCAGGTAGCGCGTTACAGCATTGTTCCGCAATCGGCGGCGCAGGTCACAGTGGAGTTTGGCCCCTCCACGGCCTACGGCAAGCAGACCTGGACAGTGGCGGGCCCTGGCGGAAAACCAGCGTGCATTTTTGTCGCTGGAATGCGCGCGAATTCGACGTATCACATGCGCGCCACGGTCCGCTTCCCAGATGGCACGACGCTCAACGATACCGATCACACCTTCACCACCGGCCATTACTCCGCGAAATTGCTGCCTCCCATCATCGTGCAGGCTCCCGGCACGCCCGCGCCGGGAGTGGAACTGCTGAACCCGTCCATTGGACATTACGCACAGGCAATGGTGACCGATCTAGCTGGAAATGTCTTGTGGGCCTACGATTATCCCGATCGCGAGTCGGCATCGCGGGTGCAGTTTCATCGCTATGTGCATGCCTCGTATCTGACGCTTGCCGGTTGGAGAAATTGGTTGCGACAGAAGCTTGGCTTGCCCGTAACTGGCAAGCCGGCGTTATGGGACTCTTCGCTTTGGAAGCTGCCGCCGCCGGACCGCCGTTTCGCCACCATCATCAATCCGATCAAGCCGCTTCCAAATGGCGACTTCGTCATGGTCATTGGGCTGGCATCTCATGCGCTGGTGGACAGCCCCGATGGAGCGCCGCCGCCCGACACTCCCAGTCTGCTGCGCGAGATCAATCTTGCAGGCCAGACAGTGCGGAGCTTGTCGGTTGCAGCGCTGAACAAGAAGCTGCGTGCCACAGGATACGCGGGGCCGACGCTGGAAATCCTGCATCACGACGTGGCAGTTCTACCCAACGGGCACTGGGTCGTGATTGCGAATGGCACCCGCGAATATAACAACCTGCCCGGCTACCCAGGCATGACGCGCGTCATCGGCGATGTGTTGGTGGAACTCGATACGAACCTGGATCCGGTATGGACATGGAGCGAATTCGATCACCTGGACGTGCGCCGTCATCCCATGGACTTCCCGGATTGGACGCACACCAACGCCGTTATCTACACCAAAGACGATGGCAATCTGATCGTCTCCATGCGCGCGCAACATTGGGTCATCAAGATCGATTATCGCAATGGCCACGGCACAGGCAACATCCTGTGGCGGTTAGGCAACGGCGGCGACTTCAAGCTGATCAACGGCAATGCTCCAACCGATTGGAACTATGGGCAGCACAAGCCCACGATCTTCGGCGACCGCGATGCCGGCGTCTTCGATTTAGGCATGATGGACAATGGCAACAACCGGGTGATGCCCGATGGAAAAGTCTGTGTCGCGGAAGGCGCGCCCCACTGCTATACCACGGCCCCGATCTTTCGCATCGATGAACAGGCAAAAACCGCGACGCTCATCTTCCACGATGTCTTTCCTCCACAGCAGTATTCCATGTGGGGAGGTAGCGTGGAACCGCTATCGAACGGCGAGGTACAGATCGATCTGTGCCATCAAGGCAAAGCTTCCAATATCTATGAGGTCACCGACAGCGCCAATCCAAAAACGGTGTGGCACATGCACATTGCGCGCAACAATGTTTACCGGGCGCAGCGGCTGCCCAGCCTGTATCCGGGAGTGCAGTGGTAGAACGATCAAGCACTGGAGTGCGGCAAGCATTTCCGCCCTTGTCCGGCAATCAACCGGCGACCAGGACCGTCTTTTCGTTCCGCGCGTTGAGGAACGCATCTTCGTGCTCCGCCGGAACCACCACCAGTTCGCCCATGCGCCAGCTAGAAGGATAGTTGGTGCGGCTTACGATTTCCCAGTCGGGAACGGCAAACTCCACCAGTACCGTGTTGTCCACATCGTTCAACACGATGTTGCCGTTGGGCAGGCGGGTGCAATCCTGAATCCAGCCGCCATCGTAAAAGATATTGCCAGTCACTTTCAGATCGTCATCCAGCAGCACC
>JAJZCA010000359.1 GCA_021798735.1 Acidobacteriota bacterium
ATCGGCCGCTGACCTACCTGCTACAACACACGCCCGGCTGGAAGGTGGATTATCAGGACAAGACCGCCATCTTCTTCGAGCGAATCAAACCTTTCCCCCAAGGAAGTCAATGAAGTCCGCAGAAGAGGGTTGGACCGCTTCGGCCAACGGAAAAACCCGTGTTTTGGCCACCATCCTGTATATTTTGGCCACCATCCAGTTGGTCTGGGCCTACCACAGCCGAGTGCCTTCCTATCTCCATTTGCAGCGGTACGAGAACGGTCTGGAGGTGATGCCCTGCCAGGCAAGGGTGCTGATGATGCTGTTGTTGCGGTGGGCGCATCGCAATCCCTTTCTGGTTTACCTTGCGGACCTGTTCTCAAGAAGCACGCCCATCTATCGATCCCACATCACTCCGGAAACATTCGTCTTCGCCATCACCGATACCTTCGGCATTGCTCTTGCCGGATGGGTAGCGACACGCATCTACGATGCGGCGTCGGAGCGCCGCCTGTTGACGGCGTACGTGTATCCGCTGGTGCTCGTTTTCTGCGCTGTTACGTACGTGCTTGTGTCGCTGCACCCGCGTCGCTTTTACTATGACCTGCCCAGTCTTGGGTTCTTCGCTGTCGGTCTTTATTTGATCTACTTCCGCAAGCATCCACTGCTCTTTGCCGCTGTATTTGTCGTTGCCACCCTGAACCGCGAAACAACGCTGTTGCTGCTGTTGTTTTTTGTCCTTGCTGCGGTTACTGAAGCAGGCGTAATCGACTGGCACCGGTCATATGCGCCGCGAACGCTGGCCGTAGTCGTACCGTTGGCAATCTATTGGACTGCGTGGCACATGGTTGTCAATCGGCTCTTCGCACAAGACCATGCTGCCTGGATCCCTGCCTATAAGATGAACCTGGTTCTTTTGGTATGGCCGCCGGCATGGCCGCAGTTGTTGGCTGCGGGCGGCTATTGCATTTTGCCCATTGTTCTCTGTCGCAGGCTTGTGAAGGACCCGACGCTGCGCCTCTGGCTATGGACCTTGCCGGCATGGTTCGGCATTATGTTTCTCTACGCCATTGTCGTGGAACCCAGACTTTATGGAGAGCTGATTCCCTATCTCGCCTGCATGAGCGCGCTGATCGCGGAGCAAGCCATCCTGGGACGCATGACGATAGATGCGCAGCCGAGCGAACCGGTGCGAATCCCTCCCAACGCAGTCGCGCCGCCATCTCATCGAGAAACGGCGGCGCGGTAAACGTCAAAAAAAACAGAAAGGACCAAACGGCCCTAGCTATGTTCCGCCATGATTTGCGCCAGCACTTCGCGGCTGGGGCGGACACGCTCCGGTGCCAGCGTAGCCAGCGGGTCATCCACCATATTCAGCATCGTGGTAAAGTCCGGTTTCTGCGTGTTCACATAAAACACGCCCGTCAGGACCTCGTCCTTGTCGTGCGCCTCCATCAACAGGTTCATGGCGCGCACTTTATCGGTAGGATCGTAATCCTCATGCAGTTTGCGCAGGCGCAGATGCGATCCGTCGTGCAACTGAACGTCCACTGTCGTGTCGTGATCGTACTCGACGGCAATGTCCTCGAAGTTAGATACAAATCCAACTTCCGCGACCGGCTCCTCATGTCCCTGCATGAACTTGTAGCTCTTGGTGGAACCCTCGTGATCGTTGAAAGTCACGCACGGCGAAATCACATCGAGCATCACCGTACCCTGGTGCGCGATAGCTGCCTTCAACATGGCGGAGAGTTGCTTCTTGTCGCCGGAAAAGGAACGTCCTACGAATGTGGCTCCCATCTGGATCGCCAGCGCGCAGGTGTCGATGGCGGGCAGATCGTTGATGACACCGGACTTCAACTTCGAACCGATATCGGCAGTGGCGGAGAACTGTCCCTTGGTCAGCCCGTACACGCCGTTGTCCTCTATGATGTAAATCATGGGGATATTGCGGCGCAGCAGGTGGACGAACTGACCCATGCCGATCGATGCCGTATCGCCGTCGCCGCTGATGCCGATCGAGCGCATGGTCTTGTTGGCCAGCAGAGCTCCGGTCGCCACAGAAGGCATGCGTCCATGCACGGAGTTGAAGCTGAACGAACGGGACATGAAGTAGGCCGGCGACTTCGACGAGCAGCCGATGCCGCTCATCTTCATCACGCGCTCGGGTTGGATTCCCATCTCATAAAAGGCTTCGGTGATGCGCTCGGAGATTGCGTTATGTCCGCATCCGGCGCAGAGTGTGGTCTTGCCGCCGCGATAATCCAGGATCTGGAGTCCAATGCGGTTCGTCTTGACGGGCTGGGGGGGCTGGGGGGTGACCGGCGTAGTCGACATGGTTACTTGCCTGCTCCTTCTTGTTCGGCGATCACGGTGGTGATCGAGCGTGCGTCGATGGGAAGTCCGTTGAAGTGGCGAACGCTGCGCAGTTTCACAACCTGCGTCGGATCAAGATCGACCTTCAGCAGATTCAACATTTGCGCATCGCGGTTCTGTTCTACAACGTAGACCCGTTCATGCTGGGCGACAAAATCGTGAATCTCCTGCGTCAACGGATAGGCACGAATGCGAAGATAGTCGGTACCCAGCCTGGATTCGCGCTGCAGTTGATCGCGGCTTTCGATCACCGCCCAGTGACTGCTGCCGAACGCGATGATGCCGACCTTCTCGTGCCCCTTCCCTTCGACAATCGGTTTCGGGACCAGGGTTTTCGCAGTCTCAAACTTTCGCGCCAGCCGCAGCATGTTGTTTTCGTAATCGTCCGGACGTTCGGTGTACTGCGCCTTTTCATTGTGGCCGGAGCCGCGTGTAAAGTAGGCAGCTTTCGGATGATCGGTGCCCGGCAATGTGCGATACGGAATCGCGTCGCCGTCCACATCTTTGTAGCGCGCGAATCCTCCCAGCTCTTCCAGTTGTTTCGCGTCCAAAACCTTGCCGCGATTGATCGGCTTTTCCGGATATTCAAACGGTTCCGACATCCAGTTGTTCATTCCCAGGTCGAGATCCGACAGCACAAAGACGGGGGTCTGCATTTGCTCCGCGATATTGAAGGCTTCCGTCGCAAACTCGAAGCACTCTTTCACAGATCCGGGAATCAGCATCACGTGTTTGGTGTCGCCATGAGAAAGACTGGCGATAAAGGTCAGGTCGCCCTGACACGTGCGCGTTGGCAATCCCGTGGAAGGACCGGTGCGCTGCACGTCGAAAATCACGCCGGGGATTTCCGCGTAGTAGCCGAGTCCCGCAAACTCCGCCATCAGCGAAATTCCTGGGCCGGAGGTTGCAGTCATTGAGCGCGCGCCCGCCCATCCCGCGCCCAGCACCATGCCGACGGCGGCCAGTTCATCTTCCGCCTGGACGATGGCAAAGCTTGCCTTGCCATCCGGCTCAACTCGGTATTCCTTCATGTAATCGATCAGGTCTTCCACCACAGAGGACGACGGCGTGATCGGATACCAGGTCACCACCGTGACGCCGGCAAACATGGCGCCCATGGCGGTGGCTTCATTGCCCTCGATGATGATCTTGCCCTGCGTGGCGCTCATCGGCTGCACCGTGTACGGATCCTGCTTGGTCAGCGAACTGGCGGCATAATCGAAGCCGGCACGAACCGCGTTCAGGTTGAGCTCCGCGGCCTTTACCTTTTTGGCAAACTGCTTGCGGACCGTCTTCTCCACCCACTCCATGTCGATCGAAAGCAGTTGCGCCGCGACACCGACGTACACCATGTTCTTAGAT
>JAJZCA010000360.1 GCA_021798735.1 Acidobacteriota bacterium
GACTTTACGGTGGTCCCGAAAGATGAATATCGCCGCGAACCGCGCTTTGCACCGGTGCAGTTGAACCTGACGGAAACCCTGTCGGAGCCGCAGCCCGACCAACAGAAAATCAGCGTTTTTACCACACGCATCGATACGATTTACGGAGTGACATCGTTGCTGCTGGCCCCCGAACATCCCTTGGTCGTTCAATTTTCCGCGGACAATCCCGAACTGCAAAAGAAAGTTCGCGAGTTGCTGGAAGAACAGAAAATTGCCAGGGAAAAGGGCGACTTGGCGGCCCTCGCGAAAGAAGGCGTTGCCACCGGTCGCTTCGCGACGAATCCATTTACCCAGGAAGCGGTTCCGATTTGGGTCGCCAACTATGTGTTGATGGACTACGGCACAGGTGCGGTGATGTCCGTGCCCGCGCACGATGAACGCGACTTCGAGTTCGCGAAAAAATTCGGCCTGGAATTGAAGATCGTCGTATTGCCGCGCCATGCCAATGAAAGTGAAAAAGGCAACGCGGAGCCGCTGTTGCCTTATACGCATGAAGACAGCCTGCTGATCAACTCCGGCGAGTTTACCGGTCTGGGATGCCAGGAAGCGCAGCAAAAAATGGCGGCATTCGCGGAGCAACATGGATTTGGCAAGCCTTCCACGACATATCGCCTGAAGGATTGGGGCGTGAGTCGCCAGCGCTACTGGGGCACTCCGATCCCAATCATCTATTGCGACAAGGATGGTCTGGTGCCTGTGCCGGAGGATCAGTTGCCGGTGCTGTTGCCGGACAGCATTGCCATTACGCAAGAAGGCGGATCGCCGCTGTCTCGCGTGCCGGAGTTTGCTCAAGTGACGTGTCCAAAATGCGGCGGAATGGCGCGACGCGAAACCGATACCATGGACACCTTCGTCGATTCGTCCTGGTATTTCTATCGCTATGCCGATCCGAAAAATTCCCGCGCGCCATTTGACACAGATACAGTTGCCTATTGGTTTCCCATCGACCAATACATCGGCGGCGTTGAGCACGCCATTCTGCACTTGATCTATTCGCGCTTCTGGACGAAGATGATGCGCGATCTTGGCCTGGTGAAAAATGACGAGCCGGTGGAACATTTATTTACCCAGGGCATGGTCATCAAGAATGGCGCCAAGATGTCTAAGTCCAAGGGAAACGTGGTGTCTCCCGACGACATGATCGCGCAGTATGGCGCCGATGCGACGCGCATGTATGCCTTGTTTGCCGCGCCGCCGGATCGCGACCTCGATTGGCAGGAAGATGGTGTCGCCGGCATCAGCCGTTTTCTATCGCGCGTGTACCGCTTCGCCATGCAAGCCATGCCGCGCGTGATTGCCGGCCGCTCACAGTCGCTGCCATCCACGCTGAACCCGCTGGAACGGCAGTTGATGCGCAAGATGCATCAGACCCTCCGCCGCCTGACGCAGGAGTTTGACGGACGCTGGCATTTCAACACCTGCATTGCCGCCATTATGGAACTAGTGAACGAATTGACGGCGGACGAAAAAGCGATCGCGTCCGGCGGCGTTGCGGACTCTGTGCTGTATGCGATCACGCGCACGCTCGTTTTGATGCTGCAAGCCTTCGCTCCGTATCTGGCGGCGGAGCTTTGGTCGCAGATGGGCGAGGACATTCCGTTGCTGCACGCTCCATGGCCCGCGTATGACGAAGCGCTCGCCGCGGAACATGTGCTTGAGGTCCCGGTGCAAATCAATGGAAAGTTGCGCGCCGTGGTCACCGTGTCCGCCGGAAGCGATAGCGAAGTGCTGCGCGCGACCGCCGACCAGGATCCGAAAATTCAGGCAGCACTGGCTGGCAAAGAAATTGTCAAAGTCGTCCTGCTGCCGGGCAAGCTAGTCAACTTCGTTGTCCGCTGAAGGTACTTCCAAAAGATGGAGCGGATATAAGAATAAAAAGAGTCGCTTTGAGCGCAGCGAAGAATTCAGAGGGTGATCGCAGCAACCAATCCGAAGGACATTTCTGGATCCTTCACTGCGCTCAGAATGACGAGCATTTTTCAGATGGGCATGATTCATGCACGTCGAGGCTGGACAAATCGAATTGCAATCCACACCCTCGCTCGCAGCTCAGCACGAGCCGATCCGCGGCACGCAGTCGTTTCTGGCGACGATTGCCGAGTGTTGGAAGCGCCCGTCGTTGTTGGGCCTTGAGCTGTTGTGGCGCTGGACGTTTGGAATTCCTGCGGCCGCCGTGTTGGCCTGGGAAGCGTACAAAATCCTTTCCTCCGTTTCTCTCGCGCAAACCGGCATCGCGCATTTTTCGCTGATCGACACAGTTACAGCCGCGCAAATTTTCTCCGCCACTGCCGATGTTCTGCTGCCGCCCATTCGTGAGGTCGCCCGATGGCTGCTCCCCATACTGGCTGTCGCCTGGGCGCTCGCCTCCGGCTTCGGCCGCTCCCTGGTGCTGCGCCGATACGATCCCTCCCTGCGCTTCGCCCCATGGATGATGGTGGGCCTGCAACTACTCCGCATTCTGGTGCTGGGTGCGAGTATCGCGCTGTGGTTCGTCGGGCTGCATTGGGCGGCGTGGAACTCGCTCAGCGGCCCCTCGCCCAGTCTCGTTCTGTACTTTGTTCAGGCGATCGTGCTCTCGTTTGCTATTTTCTTTTTCTGGGCGCTCGTCAGTTGGGTCTTCAGCATTGCGCCGTTGCTGGCGCCGTTGGAAGGCACCGGGATGATCGCCAGCCTGCGCAACTCTCTGCGCTTTGGTCAGGGTTCCTTGCGCGGTCTCCGCTCCAAGCTGGTAGAGATCAACCTGGTTCTCGGCATCGTGAAGGCGGCGCTGATCGTGCTGGCCATGGTCTTCTGCGCCACTCCCGTTCCATTCAAAGAAGAGATCAACGGAACATCGCTGTACGCCTGGTGGGCGTTGGTCAGCGTGTGCTATTGCGTCGCGTCGGATTTCTTTCAGGTCGCGCGCGTGATTGGCTTCATGGAACTGTGGCGCGCCGCCAACCACTGTCAGAAACCGCCCATGTAATTCAACTATGGAAATGCTCTAGGGTAAATTTTTTTCCATTTGCCAAGCATCGATCTTTCGCAGGTAATACTGCGGGATGCGATTGACGACGCGATATCCCAGGCGCTGATAAAACGAGAACGCGACCGTGTTATCGACAGAAACATGCAAGTGGATACTGCTTCCTCCCCAATCGCGCAGGTGGTCTTCCAGCGTTTGATAGAGCGCGGTACCGATCGTTTCTCCGCGAAACTCGGGCAAAACCTCAATCGTGACAAGTTCTCCGTTGCGCGCATTCTTGCGAGTGCGACGACGACGCTCAAGAGCTGCAAATCCGATGATGATACCGGCGCATTCCGCGACCACGATCATAATGGTGGGATTCAAAAGCAGAAATAAGATTTCTTCGCGGGGATAGGCGATGCCAGTCGGAAAACAAACAGCATCGATCGCCGCCAACGTATCGAGATCCCGCATGACTGCTGGACGGATCGAGAACGAAGAACCCTCCGGCAGTTTCATGCGCGGGAACGACTTTGCGGCATCTTTAAAAGCTGCCTGCGGCCATCTGCGTTGGCTGTTCCTCGACAACACCATGAAGCAAGGTCGCAGCCACGAGGCGTCCGTTAGAAGAATCCACAATGTGGGTGCGCCAACCGGGATTCCAATAGCTCCAATGCTTGCCGGTTGAATCGATGCCGAAGACAACGTCCGAGTCATAGGAGG
>JAJZCA010000361.1 GCA_021798735.1 Acidobacteriota bacterium
TGCTGCATCACGTCCAGGAAAACGAAGCTGCCATCAACGCCGCCGAGCGCTCCGTCGATGAAATGGCCTACGACCTGATGGCGATGGAGCAGCCCATGGCCATTGACCTCCGGTTCCTGCTGGCCGTCATCAAGATCAATGGCGATCTGGAACGGATCGGCGACCAATCCGTCAACATCGCCGAACGCGCCTCTGAGTTGCTGCAAATGCCCCGTGCAGACCTGTCCGTGAACCTACACCAGATGGGCGAGCTCACTGAGCAAATGATTCGCATCGCGCTGCAATCCTTGCTCGACGGCGATGCCACCATGGCCAAGTCCGTCCTTGCCATGGATAACGACCTGGACCACATGAACCGCCAGGTCCACAAGGCAATGATCCTCGCCATTCAGCAGCACCCCGAATGGACCGAGCAGGCGCTGAACACCATCATCATTTCGCGCAATCTGGAGCGCATCGGCGACCACGCCACCAACATCGCGGAAGACGTCGTCTTCTGGGTGCGCGGCGCCGACGTGCGCCACCAGCTAAGCCTCGCCACCGATTGACCCTTTTCCCCAACCTGCAATGCACTCGCGTTCCACCTCGCCTGTGCAATTCTCTGTTATAACAAGCATGTCGCGAAAGCGAACCTGGCCTATGACTGCCCCAAAGAAAACATCCCAACCTGCTAGACCCACGTCACGCAAGAAACTGACTCCAACCCAGAAACCGATTGGCCTGCAGGCGGAACTGCGTCAGACAAAATCCTTCTCCAGCCTCCATGCCGAGGCCTTCCTGAACCTGGTGCGAACAGCCGAGCAGATGCAGCACGCACTGCACCTGCAACTCAAGCCCTATGGCATCACTGAAACCCAATACAATTCACTGCGGATTTTGCGCGGTGCCGGCCCGCAAGGACTGACCTGCGCCGAAATCGGCAACCGACTGGTCAGCCAGGACCCGGACATTACTCGGCTGCTGGAACGTCTGGAGCGGCAAGGAATGGTGCGCAGAGAACGGGGTGCAAAAGATCGTCGAATCGTCCTGACAAAAATTACCGGCGTCGGGCAGGATCGGTTAAAGGAAACCGATCCTGTGGTGGACAGCACCGTGCATGCGCTGCTCTCGCATCTTTCGTCATCGCAGTTGAAAACGATGATCGACCTGCTGGAAAGGGCCCGGCTGTTCGCCGGGCCCTCAAATCCAAGCAGATAGGCATTGCGCCTCAGGGACGAAGTCGTCCCATATTGATTTCCTGCACGGTTGCTTTGCCCGTGCCGGTATTCACCGCTGGCTGTTTCAACAACTGATGGTGCAGGCAATAGAGCGCCAGTTCAAGCCGGTCGGAGACTCCAAGCTTGTCGTAAATCTTCCGCAGATAATTCTTCACAACCTGTTCGGTCGTTCCAATTTTGTAGGCTATTTCCTTGTTCCGCATTCCCTGTGTCACGCAACCGATAATTGACAACTCCTTCGGCGAAAGCCGCGGCTGCAGTTTCGGATTGGTCAGGTTGTTGGCCTCGGTGCGGTAGGCCTCGATCACCCAGCTGACCGATTGATTGTCTATCCAGGTTTCCCCGTCGGCGATCTTGCGCACGCAACGAATCAGCAGATCCGGAGAAATCGATCGCGAGATCACGCCGCGCACTCCGCGACGGTAAAGGTCCACGATGAACGGTTCACTGTTCTCGCTCACCTGAACAATCAATTTTGCATTCGGGGCACGCTTCAGCATATCCGGAATCGCTTCCGCCTGGCCGGAGATCATCCCTCCATCCAGCAAAACGATGTCGGACGGATACCGCTCCAGCGCAGCCAGCAGTCCGAGATAGTTCTCGGCCTGCGCCACCACGCGCATATCGTCTTCAACGGCAAAAATCTTGCGGATTCCTACCCGGTAGATAGCTTGGGAGTCGGCGAGGAGAATGCGAATTCCAGCAGCCTCTTCGGTAGGTCCCGAAGAGATACTCTCCGGAACAGCGCTCAGACCGGGCTCGGGCATCGTCTCGGAGCCGGGGTGCGAGTTCGTGTTTTTCTTCGTTGCTTCGGCAGAAATGGCAGGCATACGGTGCCTCAGGAGAGCATTTCGTAGTTATCGATAACGGTGGCAACTTCCACGTGTTCCGGACTTTTTCTGTAGGAGCGAATCACCCGCCCACAGCAATGGACTCGTACATCCTCGGAGGTCCCCAATGTTGCTGAGGGCATAATCATCTCCACTTCAATGGCGCTCCCCGCGTCCAGAATGCGGGAAAACGCAAGTAATAAACCGCTGGCGGAAACGTTGATCGTCTCAGCCTCCTCTTCACCCTTTTCCGTCTGAATCTTTACCTTCATCCGCACTGGAAAACGGACAGAGTTTCGCAACTCCAAAACTGAGCCAAAGTGGACGGTCTTCTGGACTGGTTCATGCACGGGAAGTCACTCCAACTCAAATTTGACCAGAGCCGACTGGGCCTCTACATGTGTCTGTTGAAAGTTAAGAATACATGGATCAGTCACATTTGCACAGTTACTAGTAAGAGTCACGAAGGTAACTTATCAGTTATTACTGATAATAGGCAACGCTTCGCGATTCGGTAATGTGACTAAAATTTGATGGGATCAAAATGTTCCACGCTAAATCTTTTCCCAGGAATGATTTAGAGGGCCATCCCCTATTCCCACTGGGTAGGCATGCTGGAGCGCCCCTGCAACGTAATCCTTGGCACCCTGCACGGCCGCGACTGGCTTATCCCCCAGCGCGATCCGCGCGGCCAGTGCTGAAGAGAAGGTACACCCCGTTCCATGGGTCGAACTTGTCTCGACACGTTTCCCTGGAAACCACCGGAATTTACCGTCAACCAACAGCAGGTCGTCCGGCGTTTTCGCATGCCCGCCAGTCACTACGATCTTCAGGTTTGGATTTCCGCGGTCAGCCGCCATCCGATGCAACTCCTGGGCAATATTCTCCGTTTCTTCGCGTTTTATCGGAAGCAGTTCCCCTGTCAAAACCGCCACCTCCGCCAAATTCGGAGTTATCCAGTCGGCCCGCGCCAGCCCGTCAGCCAGCAGAACCTCGCACCCCGATAAATCCAGCAAGTCCCTGCCAGAGCTGGACTTCATCACCGGATCCAGCACAATCGGAACACCTTTTTGCCGTTCCAGCCACGCCATGACGGTCGCAGCCACGGCTCCGGTACCCAACATTCCCACTTTAATCGCGTCGAAGCGGACATCCTCCGCCAGACAGTCCAGCGTCTCAATCACGGTACTCGGGGCCAGCGCAATCACTTTGCGCACCCCTTGGGTAGATTGAACCGTTAGCGCCGTGATGCACGCCATGCCGTACACGCCAATGGCGCCAAACGTCTTCAGATCTGCCAGCACTCCCGCTCCGGCCGATGGATCGTAGCCGGCGATGGAGAGAACAATGGGTGGCGGACGATGCCCGGCATGTCGACCGGAACGGGAAGGCAAAACCAACTTCTCGGCTCCAGCAACGGAGCGCTTTGGATCGGGAAGTTGGCTGGACTGAGGCGGCAAGGTTCTTCCTGCGATATGGGACATGGTGCCAGGGATCTGGCAATAGCGCCATCTATGGGTACCACAAGCCGCCTGAATTTGCAAGCGAAATTTGCAATAAGTCTATTTTTTTCATTGACTTAGCTGGTAACACCAGCTACACTTGAAGGAGTTTCA
>JAJZCA010000025.1 GCA_021798735.1 Acidobacteriota bacterium
TACACAAAATGATTTACACCCTCCGGTACTGGCGAGAACACATGCGCCGGACGGTGCAGTTCCATGCCGGACTACTGGCAGCGCTCGCAACCGGTTGCCGGACCCTGCTTGAAATCGGCCCCCAACCCCATCTGCTGAGTCTTGGCAAATCCGCATACGGCGGCGTCGACCGGGTCTGGTTGCCCTCGGTGCGCAGGGGACGCAACCCATGGCTGGATATTCTCGGCTCGGTCAAAGCCCTTCATGAACTGGGCGCGGAGATCGACTGGAAGGCGCTGCACGGAAGATCAGGCCGGCGCATTTCTCTGCCCACATATCCCTTCGAACGTGAGCGCCATTGGTTTCCGAAAAAGACCGCTATCGAGACATCTTCTGTGCGGTTGACCGATGATCCAACTCTCTCCCCGCCGGAACATCCTTTACTCGGCCAACGCTTGTATTCGCCGCTCGCGGAGATACAGTTTGCTTCCCGGATAGGTCCCGAGCATCCCGCCTATCTCGGCGATCACCTAGTAGCAGGAAAGCGTATCGTTCCCGCGTCGGCTTATCTTGAGATGGCTCTCAGTGCCGCGAAGATGTCGGCCCTGGATGTCCGCGGCGAGTCGATCGCGGTGCAGGCAGTCGCCTTTCTGCAGCCATGTATTTTCGACGATCCGAGAATGCTGCAATGTGTGCTTCGCAGCCAAGAAACAGGCCATTCCTTCGCTATCTACAGTTGTGCAGTCGATGAGGATGCCAGCGACGCGACGCATCCGCCACAATGGCTGCTGCACGCGACTGGGCAGATCGTGACCGGCGCGGCGGAAGACTCGTCGGAGAAACTTCTCGGGAACGAATTGCATGACGCGCGTGCGCGCTGCACAGCGGAGTCGGATAGCGCTTCCTTCCACCGCGAATTCGACGACTTAGGCCTGCACTTTGGCCCTGGTTTTCGCACCGTACGCCGTGTCTTTCGTGGAGCAGATGAAGCCCTGGTGGAGTTTGCACTTCCTCCCGATGCACAGGCCGACACAAATCCGTATCAGATTCATCCCGTCTCACTCGACGCTTGTTTGCAGTCCGTCGCCGCCGTCCTATTGGCTTCCAGCCACGGGAAGGACACACTCTATCTTCCCGCTGCATTGGACCAGCTTCGCATCGTCGGCGATCCGCGACAGATGACACTGGGCCATGCCAGAATGCGTGGCAATCCAGCGCCGGGCGGACCAGTTGCGGCGGACGTGCAGGGATTCGATTCCGTCGGCAACCTCGTATTGTCCGTGACAGGCTTAATGTTGCGACCCCTGAGGCTGGGAGATCGCAACATTTCGCAGTCCGACTCGAATTCCAAATCGTTCTATGAAGTCTCATGGGTCCCCTACGTGCCGGCGCAGCAGTTGGGCTCCAATCCAAGTGGCATCGCCGCCGAATCGTCGGCCTCTTCCTCGGATACCGCGACGCGACCGGCATTTGTATTGGCCGGCGCGCATGGCCCTCGGAGAGATGCTCTGCAGCAGGCATGTCAAGATCGTGGCATTCGCTGCGAGATATTGCAGTCAGAGGATGTTGCATGCGACATAAACGCCATCAGCGAAAAGTCGGGTTTTCCCGTCACGGATGTCGTTTATCTGGCTGGATCGCCTTTGCAGGATATGTTTCGGCTTGAGCCCGCAAAGTGGATGGAGATAGAAGCCCAACTGTTGGACGGATGTTTGCGGCTGGTGCAGGCAATGCTGCAATTGAAGCAGAAGACGATTCCGAGATTTTCCATCCTGACGCAGGGAGCGCAAGGGCCGGGGTTGTCGAACGTTCTGCAGGCTACCCTGTGGGGATTTGGCCGCTCTGTAGCTGTCGAGTATCCAGAAATGCGTGTATTGCGAATCGACCTGGATCCTTCCCACGAGACCAGCGGAGACGAATTACTGCAGTTGCTGCAGCGAAACCAGACGATGCTTTCCATGGCCGTAGAGAACGAGCTCGTGCTGCGCGCCGATCAAATCTATGTTCCGCGATTGCGTCCTGTCACGCTGCCTACTGCGGATACGTCCCCAGATTCTGGCGCGAAGGAATCGAATGAACGTCTGACGCTTACGTCCGCCGGAACAATCGAAGGAATCGAACTGGTTCCGGCAGCGCGCCGTGCTCCAGAAGCGGGGGAAATTGAAATCCGCGTACACGCAGCCGGACTGAATTTTCGCGATGTACTGAGTGTTCTGGGAATGTACAAGGGCAGCAGCGGTCCATTGGGCGGAGAATGTGCGGGAACAGTTGTCCGCGTGGGCAAAGATGTGGAGTTCTTCCAGCCCGGAGATGAGGTTGTCGCGCTGGGCCAGGGATGCTTTGCCACGTTTGTCACCACCCGTGCGGATCTGGCGTGGAGAAAGCCTGAAAACCTCAGCTTTGAAGCTGCCGTCACCATTCCAGTTGCTTTTTTGACGGCTGGATATGGACTGGACACGTTGGCCCATATACATCCCGGGGACCGGGTGTTGATTCATGCTGGCGCCGGCGGTGTCGGCCTGGCTGCGGTTCAGATCGCGCAAATGGCCGGCGCCACTGTCTTTGCAACAGCAGGGAGCAAGGAGAAGCGCGCCTACCTTGCATCCATCGGGGTTGCGCACGTGATGGATTCCCGCTCCTTGGAATTTGCTCGCGAAATTCGCGAGCTCACTCAGGGAAAAGGTGTCGACATTGTTTTGAATTCCCTGGTGGGACCCGCCATCGATGCCGGCCTCCAGATATTGGCGCCCGGCGGACGTTTTGTCGAAATGGGAGTGGCCGATCTTCGATCCAAAGAATCGGTCGCAAATGTCCGCCCTGACGTAACCTACCTCCCGTTTAACCTTGCTCCAGCCATCGCCAATGGCGGGAGTTTTATACGAGAGGTTTTGGCAAAGATTTTCGATGCGTTCCACGCTGGCGCATTACACCCCCTGCCGCGAAAGGTCTTCCCCATGCAGCAGGCGCGGGATGCCTTTCGTACCATGGCCGGGGCCCGCCATATTGGCCGAATCGTTCTTCGCCCCGCACCCGAACTCGGGCGGGCAGGGATTCGCTCGGATGCAGCCTATCTGGTGACCGGGGGACTTACTGGAATTGGCCTGGAAGTCACGGACTGGCTGGGGCAAGGTGGAGCAGCCCAGGTGATCGTTCTGGGGCACAGAGCCGCCACGGTGGAAGCTGCGGACGTCTTCGACAGAATGCGAAAAGCGGGGACACGGGTCGATGTGTGTCAGGGGGACGTTTCGCATGAAGCCGACGTACAGGCTGCGCTCCAATGCGCCGATCATTTCCCGCTCCGCGGCATCTTTCACTGTGCCGGAGTCCTGGAAGATGCCGCCCTGCTGCAGCAGGATTGGGGTAAGTTCCAGCATGTGGTGGCGACCAAGCTGGAAGGGATGGCCCATTTGCACCGGCTCACTGCCGACGCGCCACTTGACCACTTCGTGCTGTTCTCATCCGTCGCCTCCGTCTTCGGCGGACCAGGACAAGCCAACTATGCTGCAGCGAATGCTTCTCTGGATGCAATAGCGCAGTATCGGCAATCGCATGGCCTGGCCGGCCTCAGCATCAACTGGGGACCGTGGAGCGAAACCGGGATAGCGGCCCGTCATGGCGTGCTGCAGCAAAAATTGGAAATGGGGTTGGGAGGCATCTCTACGCGCGACGGATTGCGAGCGCTAAAGAGCTTGCTGGGCGACAGTCGACCTCAAGTCCTGTTTGCCCCCATGGATTGGAAGACGTACTTTGCCAACAGCAACGCCAACTCCGGATCGGACCCGAACCGGCAACTTTTAAGCGAGTTACGGGCGGCATGTCCGGAGAAGCCAGCGATCACAAGCGTGCAACAGAAAAAGATTCCTTCCTGGCTGCCGCAATTGGAAGCGACGGCTCCATCGCAAAGACAACATGTATTCATGGACTTGATTGGGGCGCGGGTCAAAACCACACTGGGTATCCATGGCGACCAGGAAATCGATCCAGGTCAGCCGCTGCAGGAGCTGGGACTCGACTCGCTGCTGTCGATCGAGCTGCGCAATTCGCTGGGAGCAAGTCTGGAACGGACTCTTCCCGCCACTCTGTTATTCAACTATCCAACGCTCAAGGCATTGGCCGGATTTATTTTGCGCGAAGTTCAGCCCGAAACGCCGGAGGTAACGACAGAAGCGAAAAGCGACTTCTCCCCGGCGAGCCTCGTAGCAGAAATCGAGGCCCTGTCGGATGAGGAAGTCGATCGTCTGTTGACGGCCAGAGCTGCCGAAGGAGCGCGATGAGCGATTTTCTCGATAGGATCTCAAAGCTTTCTCCGCAGCGCCTGGCATTGCTTGCCGACGAATTGAATGAATGCGTTCAGGCCGCGGAGAGGAACCGAAAAATCCCGCTCGCCATTGTCGGCATGGGTTGCCGCCTGCCCGGGAAGGTTGAAACTCCAGAAGAATTCTGGGACCTTCTGAGTCGCGGGACCGATGCGGTCACCGAAGTTCCGATCTCGCGCTGGGATACGCGCGAATTCTACGATCCAAATCCAGCTACGCCGGGCAAAATGGCGACGCGTTGGGGAGGATTCATCGACGGGGCGGAACAATTCGACCCCAAATTCTTCGGCATCGCGCCGGCCGAAGCTGTCAGTATGGATCCGCAGCAACGTTTACTGCTGGAGACCAGTTGGGAAGCGCTCGAAGACGCCGGCATTGCGCCTTCGCGCATTGCGGGTTCGCAGACGGGAGTCTTCGTTGGAATTTGCAACGGAGATTACAGCCAGGTTGCACTCAGTTCGCCACGAGACAAAATTTCCGCTTATTTCGCACCGGGGCTCTCCCACGCCGTGGCGGCCGGGCGCATCTCCTACGTGCTTGGACTGCAGGGGCCCAGCCTGGCGGTGGATACATCCTGCTCCGCATCGCTGGTTGCGGTTCACCTGGCTTGCCAAAGTCTCCGCCTGGGAGAATGCAGCGCTGCGCTGGCGGGAGGAGTGAACCTGATTCTCAATCCCGATATCACCATTGCGCTCTCTCAAAGTCGCATGATGGCTCCGGACGGTCGTTGCAAGGCATTCTCCGAATCTGCGGATGGCTTTGTGCGTGGCGAGGGCTGCGGCATGATTCTCTTAAAGCGGTTGCCTGACGCCATTCGTGATCGCAATCGGATTCTCGCTGTGATTCGCGGTACCGCCTGCAATCAGGATGGCCGTAGCAGCGGTCTGACCGCGCCCAACGGTCCTTCGCAGGAGGCGGTTATTTCCGCCGCGCTCGCGGATGCGGGCCTGAATCCCACGGACGTCGATTACATCGAGGCGCATGGTACGGGAACATCCCTCGGCGATCCCATTGAAGCTGGGGCTTTGAATGCTGTGTTTGCGAATCGGTCGAAGGATGCCGGACCGCTTCGGGTAGGCTCCGTGAAAACCAATCTGGGCCATTTGGAATCGGCTGCGGGAATCGCAGGGCTCATGAAATTGGTGCTATCGATCGAGTACGGGAAAATTCCGGCGAATTTGCATTTCGAGCAACCGAATCGTCGCATCGAGTGGGACCGGCTTCCCATAAACATCCCCACGAAACTTGAGCCGTGGAATCGGCGTGGGCGCAGCCGCGTGGGCGGCGTCAGTTCGTTCGGATTCAGCGGCACGAATGCGCATGTGGTTGTCGAGGAATACATGCCTGACCTGGAGTCCACCTCGGATCGATCTGCAATTTCGTCCGTGCAATCCAGCTCAGCGGCTCCGCCGTATCTCTTCCCCATTTCCGCGAAGTCACTTCCTGCATTACGTGCAATCGCCGCCCGGCTGCGCCATCACCTCGTCGGCCATCCGTCGCTTCAGCTCGCCGATATTCAGCACACGCTACAGGCCGGTCGCTCCCACTTTGAATATCGCGCCGCTCTGGTGGCGGCATCGCATACAGAGTTACTCGACTTGCTGCATGCATTCACCCAGGATGCGGCTGCCGGACCTATCCAGACCGGGCGCATCGTAGGCCATTCTCCCCGGATTGCGTTTATTTTTGGTGACGAGGGCCCCGCTCTACAGAATTTGGGACAGCAGCTCTACGAATGGTTGCCTGCGTTTCGCGGAGCAATGCAGCGATGCGAGCAGATACTGCGAAGCGAACTAGGCTTGCAGATTCCTTCGTCGTTGTTCGACAGTGGCGCTAGTTCCATTGCGGATGAGTCTGGCAATCTGCCACCTTGGCATGGCCGGATGGCTGCATTTGCGTCGCAGTATGCGCTGGCGGAACTGTGGCGTAGCTGCGGTATCCAGCCCGTCTTGGCCTTCGGCTATGGCCTCGGGGAGTTGGTCGCAGCCTGCGTTGCAGGAGCACTCAACCTGCGCGATGGATTGCGGCTCGCAATCGCAGTTGGTTCCGACAGCGTACAGGAATTCGCAAAATGTGCCAGCGGCATTCAATATTTGTCGCCCCAAATTTCACTGATTACGCATCGAGGCGTACATCGCGAACTGTCGACCGCGATGGATTTTGAGTCATCCGCGCGTCCAGATTCTCATCCCGCGGTGCCCAGCACGGCTTCGTTGACGGCTTTGGCGAAAGAGGGTTGCGCTGCTCATCTTCTGATGGCGGACAGCGCGGCCTTTAGCGCATTCACCCAGGCTTCGGAAAAGTTCCTCACGGGAAAATCTCTGGCATCCTTTGAGTCTGGCGAAAGCGGCGACCGCACATTGTTTCAAACCGCCGCGGCGCTGTACGTACTCGGCTGCGAACTGGACACATCCAGCTTTTCTTCGTCCCAAGCAGCGGATACGGTTTCGCTCCCCACATATCCGTTTGAGCGAGAGCGATATTGGCTGGATTCATCTGCGACGCCACAGATGACACGGCAAACGAATCAGGCGAGTTTCCGCCAAACTGGCGCTGCGCTGCCTCCGGTCGACACGGCCAACGTTGCGATGCTGGATCGCCGGAGCGCGGTCGATGAGTGGGTTTACGATCTCGTCTGGGAGCCAAAGCCGCTGCTGTCCAAACATTCCGATCTCTCGACTGTAAGACTAGATGAAAAGCTGATTGCAAGCATCAACGGCGAGCCGGTGAGCGAAGAGCTGATGCGTATTGGGCGCGGTACCGCCGTCCTGCAGCCAATTTGTGCAACAGTGGCCCTGCAGGCGCTGCAGGCAGCAGGACTGTCGCCCCTGCCCACCGGGACATTCACACTGGATGAACTGGGTCACCGGTTGAACGTAATTCCTGCGCGTTCTCGCGTGCTGGCACGACTGATAGCGATTCTGCTCGAAGATGAAATCGTCGAACGCAATGGCAGCGCCTTCCGTTTTGTCGATTTCCACCCTCGTCCCGATGCCGACGCGGAATTGATAAAATTGGCGGCTACGTATCCGGAATCCGCAACAGAAATCAAGATTCTGCGGCGATGCACAAAGAGGCTGGCGGCCGTTCTGCAAGGGGAATATGACCCCATGCAACTGGTATTTGCCGACGGTTCCATTGACGAAGCGGAACAGATCTACGAGAACTCGCCGGTATGTCGTTTCTTTAACCAGGCGACTGCCAGACTGGTCTCTGCCGCGGTTGACTCGATCTCCGACCGCCAGGCCCGCATTCTGGAAATCGGCGGCGGCACCGGCGCAACGACCGTCTCTATTCTGCGGGAACTAGTAGGAAAGAACATCGATTATTGCTTCACCGATGTGTCTGCGGCGTTCCTGTCTCAGGCGCGTATCAAGTTTTCTCGCGCGCCCTTCATCACGTATCGCCTCCTCGACATTGAACATCCTCCAGTAGAGCAAGGCTTCACTGCGGGCAGCTTCGACATCATAGTGGCTGCGAACGTATTGCATGCAACCGCCGAACTGCGGCGCACACTCGCCCATGTCCGCAGACTGCTCGCGCCCGGCGGGATTCTGCTGCTGGTGGAAGGAGTTCGCCCAGATCGCTGGCTCGACCTTACGTTTGGCCTCACGGATGGCTGGTGGCGATTCAACGATCTCGAACTTCGCCCTGAGCATCCGCTGGTCTCTGTGCAGACGTGGATCCGCATTCTGGGCGAGGCAGGAATCGATTCCGCGCAAAACATTGGGTATATCAACAGCGATGGATCGGCCTCGCAACAGACGGTCATTGTGGCGCAGGCTGGCCTGGAGGAGAAGTCTGCTGCTACCTCCCGCCGCAATTGGATCATCCTTGCAGACGACTCCGGCGTTGGCGCTGCATTGCATAATCTACTGGTTGCGAGGCATGAGGCGTGCCACATCATCCACCGGGACGGGTCGAAGACGGTTGCTGAACAGTTGAATCGTCTGGCAGAACAGTGTCAGCAAGACCATACGGAAATTGTCTACTTGTGGGGCGCTGACATGACGGACTCCAACAGCACCGATGGAACGGCGCTCGCGGAAGATCTCTGCGGCAAGACCCTCGTTCGGGTGATCCAGACCATGATGCAAGCGGCGAACCGTAATGCCCGACTGTGGATCGCGACCCGTGGCGCTCAACCGACACCCTCCTTTTCCTCCACGCTGCCCAGCGCCCTGCAATCGCTTGCCTGGGGAGTTGGACGGAGTCTCGCTCTGGAAGTGCCGGGACAATATCGCGGCCTCATCGATCTTGATCCCGCGTTAGCGCCAGACGCCGCCGCGACCCAACTGCTTGCAGAACTGCTGGCAGACGATGTCGAGGACCAAATCGCATACCGCAATGGCGAACGCCTGGTCGCTCGCCTGCAACACGTAAAGCTCAACGATCGACCGAGCTCAACTGGAACAGGAATCCGCGGCGATAGCTCTTATCTGATTACGGGAGGTCTGGGCGGGTTGGGGCTGCAAGTTGCGGCATGGGTGGCAGAACAGCGTCCCGGCCATCTTGTTTTGCTCAGCAGAACCGGGACAGAGAGCGATACCGCACCATTCACCGATCAACGGCGGCAGGCGGTTCGGGAACTGCAAGCGCGAGGAGTCAATGTCACTGTTGTCGAAGGAGATGTTGCGTCTCCGTCTGATATGGACCGTCTCTTCCTTCGATTTGGAACGGAATTTCCTCAGCTTCGCGGCGTGTTTCATGCAGCCACCGTTGTCAGCGCGGCGACACTCGAAAACCTTACCTGGGAAGCAATGGAAGCCATGTTCCGGCCCAAGGTCACCGGTACGCTGCTGTTGCACGAACACACGAAGGCCCTGCCGCTGGATTTCTTTCTTGCCTTTTCGTCAACGACTTCGCTGCTGGGGGCGAAGGGTTTGGCACATTACGCCGCCGCCAACCAGTTTCTCGATGCCTTCGCGCATTATCGGCGTTTCTTAGGTTTGCCCGCGTTGTCGGTAAATTGGGGATCGTGGGATGTCCTGCGTCTGGTCCCAGCCGCGGAACAGCAGCGCCTAGCGGAGGCAGGACTGATGCCGATGCCTTCTGCAGATGCCCTCAGTCTGTTCCCGGATTTGATTGCGTCTCCGCACGCACAAGTGACGATTGCGCACATCGACTGGAATGTATTTAAGCCGATCTTTGAAGCGCAAAGATTCAGACCCATGCTGGCTCATTTTGGCCAGGGATCGATGCAGCCGGCAGAGGACAAGCTCCTGTCAGTCTCTCGCGCAGCGATGCTGGACGATCTGATACAAAGGCCGCCGGAGGGCCGCCGGGAATCCATTGCAGCCTTTGTGCAGGAGCAAGCCGCCCAGGTGCTGGGTTTTCGTCGCGGCGAAGCGCCGCCCACCGACATTCCACTAACGGACCTTGGCCTGGACTCTTTGATGGCAGTCGATCTAAAGAATCGTCTGCAGGCCGGCCTCGGACAGAATCTGTCACCCACCGTCGTGTTCGATTATCCCAGTATCTCGGACATGGTTGGATTATTGGATACCATGCTATGGACCGCTCACGGCGCGGGCGAGTCAGAAGTTCTGACATCGCAGAAGGACGAAATTCGCATATGAGATCGATCATCGAATTGTTCGGTCATCTTCGTTCGGTCAATGTCAGTCTGTCGCTCGATGGCGATGCGCTGAAGTGCAGCGCTCCACAGGGTGTCCTGACCGCAGACCTGCGGCAGGAACTTGCCGACCGCAAGCCGGAGATCGTTGCCTTTCTGCGCAGTTCACAGAACGCTCGCCGTAACCTGGAACAGGGAATCCCCAGAGTCGACCGTTCCCGCCCGCTTCCACTGTCCTTTGCGCAGCAACGTCTATGGTTCTTAAGCCAGTTGGATTCGGACAGCGCCGTGAACAACATCGGCATCGCGCTGCGCATGAAAGGAAATCTGAATGTCTCCGCGGTGGAACGGGCACTCGCGGAAATTGTCGGTCGCCATGAAGATCTCAGGACCAGCTTTGTCCGGGTCAATGGCGTTCCTCACGCCGTCATTGGAGATGGTAAGAACTGGGCGTTGCAGGTGATGGATGCGAAGCATCTTGTGGATGGCGGAGTCGACTCCGAGCTGCATCGGCACGCTAGTCGGCTTACATTTCAGCCTTTTGATATGAGCCGTGGCCCGCTTTTTTGCGCGCACTTACTGACCATCGCCCCCGACGATCATGTATTGGCGCTCACCATGCACCACATTGTCTCCGACGGGTGGTCCATTGGAGTGCTGGTGCGGGAGTTCTCTGAACTCTATTCCGCCTACGCCGAGGGTCGTCAACCTTCTCTTCCGCCGCTCGCTATTCAATATGTCGACTTCGCCGCATGGCAGCGGGCATGGCTGGAATCCGGAGAATTGGATCGCCAGCTGCCTTACTGGAAGAAGCAATTGGCCGGGGCTCCTCCAGTGGTCGGCTTCCCACCCGATCATCGTCGCCATGGGGTGAACATGTTTCGTGGATGCCGATCGAGTCTCCAAATCCCCTCCTCGCTCGCCACCGAACTGGAGCAGCTTAGCCAGCGCCATGGTGTCACCTTATTTATGACCCTTCTGGCTGCGTTCAACTTGCTTCTGGCACGCTATAGCGGACAGGAGGATATTGTTGTCGGTTCGCCTTCTGCCAACCGCAACCGTGCCGAACTGCATCCGCTCATTGGATTTTTTGTCAATAATCTTGTTCTGCGAACCGACCTGAGCGGCAACCCTACGTTTGCGGAACTGCTGGGCCGCGTTCGCGAAGTGACCTTGGGCGCCTATGAACATCAGGATGTCCCCTTTGACACTTTGGTCCATGCTATGCACTCGGATCGGTCGCTCGAGCATTCTCCCTTGTTTCAGGTGATGTTCATTCTGCAGAATTTTCCCCTAGAAGACCTTGATCTTGCAGGCTTGAAAACGACTACGCTGGAACCCGAAGTGGAAAACGCGCGCTTCGATCTGACCGTCGAGGTATTTCCGCGTCATGGCGAGTTGTGCGCCTACTTCGATTACAACGCAGATCTATATGAGACGGAAACCATCGCCCGCATTCAGCAGCACTATCTCGCTCTATTGCGTGCCGTCTGCGCGGATCCCCTTCAAAAGATTGCTTCGATCCCGCTACTTTCCGCATCCGAACGGCAACAGTTGCTGGTGGACTGGAACCGGACCGAGGCGGAGATTCCAGCGATCTGTTTCCATCAGCGGTTTGAGATGCATGCCCGAGCGACTCCGGACCGCCTTGCCGTCATGGCCGACGGGAACTCACTCACCTATGGGGAGTTGGAGCAACGCGCCAATTGCATCGCGGCAGAGTTGCGAGTCCGAGGCGCAGGTCCAGAGACCCTGGTGGCTCTCTGCATAGCGCGTTCTACAGATTTGGTGGCAGCGTTGCTGGCAGTTGCGAAATCGGGGGCAGCCTATGTGCCTCTGGATCCGGGGTATCCCGCAGGCCGCATCCTGAATATCTTTGAAGACGCCAGGCCGCTCGCCGTTTTGACGACCTCAGACTTGTTGCCCACATTGCCTGCTTCAGGGGATAGTTCGTCCTTCGAAGTCATTTGCCTCGACAAACTCCAGGAGAACGCGGTGACCGCATCGCGCCCTGAGCAGAATGCGCAGCCGATGGCTCTGGCACATCCGGACAATCTTGCCTATGTGATCTTTACCTCCGGCTCCACGGGCAGACCCAAGGGCGTGCAAATCACACACCGTGCCCTGGTCAATTTTCTTGAAGGCATGTGCCGCGAACCCGGCTTCGACGTAAACGACGTATTGCTGGCCGTGACGACTGTGTCCTTCGATATTGCCGCTTTGGAACTGCTGCTGCCTCTCTATGTTGGCGCGACTGTATGTATTGCTCTGGAACCGGGAAATCCGGCTCGCTTACTCGCCGATTTCGAGCGGTATCGCCCTACCGTTATGCAGGCCACACCTGCGACGTGGAAACTGCTGATTGCCGCTGGATGGAGAGGCGATCCCAATTTGAAGGTCCTGTGCGGCGGCGAAGCGCTCGACATCGACCTGGCGCGATCCTTGCTCGTTCGTTCTCAATCTTTGTGGAACATGTATGGGCCCACAGAGACTACCATCTGGTCGGCTGTCCTGCCTATCGATCAAGTAGGATTGACAGCTATTCCGGTGGGCCGACCTATACAAAACACATCCTTCTATGTTTTCGACACGCTAGGCGAACCGACGCCATTCGGCGTGGCCGGTGAACTCTGGATTGGCGGCGAAGGGCTGTCCCGCGGATACCTGAACCGTCCCGACCTGACCGCCGACCGATTCATGTTGAAGTCGTTTCCGGAACTAACGCAAACGAGTCCTGGTGTGCGACTGTACCGCACTGGGGACCTGGTTCGATATCGCAGAGACGGTACGCTGGATTTTCTTGGCCGCATGGACCATCAGGTGAAGCTCCGAGGATTTCGCATCGAACTGGGAGAAATTGAGAGTGTGCTTCGCAATTTCCCCGGCGTGGTCGATACCGTTATGTTGTTGCGAGAAAGCAAGGATGACAAACGTCTGGTTGCGTATCTTGTCTTTTCCGGGGACACAGCCCCTGCGGTCACGAGCCTTAGGGATCATTTGCGGGCGACGCTTCCGGAATATATGATTCCAGCCGCTTTCGTGTTTCTGCAGGAGCTTCCCCGGCTGCCTAATGGAAAACTGGACAGGAGTGCGTTGCTGGCGCCGGAGCAGTATTCCGATGCAGATAGCTTGAATTTTGTTCCTGCGGCAACTTCCTTGCAACAGGCCATCTCTGCCGCATTTTGCAGCGTGCTGGAAGTCGAGCAGGTGGGGGCAGACCAGAATTTCTTCGATCTTGGGGCACACTCACTGCAGATCGTGCGGGTGCATGAGGAACTAAATCAACGTATCGCTGCCAAGATTCCGCTCATCAGTTTTTTCCAGTATCCAACCATTCGAACGCTGGCCGGCTTCATCGAGCAACAAAGTCACGATGGAGCTTACGGAGCGACCAACGAACCGATGAATCGTAAGGTGCGAGTGATATGAACGAATTTGCTGCTGAACTTCGCCCGAACGGAATCGCAGTTGTCGGTCTGGCAGGACGGTTTCCAGGTGCGCCTACAGTAAGGGATTTCTGGCGAAATCTGACGGAAGGCGTAGAGTCGATTCGATTCGCCTCCCCTGCGGAGTTATCGGCCGCTGGAGTCGATTCCGCGCTGATCGCCCACCCCGACTACGTGCCTGCCAGCGGAGCCCTCCATCAGCCAGAATATTTTGATGCTTCCTTCTTCGGCTTCAGCGCACGCGAGGCCGAGATTATCGATCCCCAACAACGGATATTTCTTGAGTGTGCGTGGGAGGCCCTCGAGGATGCCGCCTGCGACGCAAGTTCATATGCCGGCGCCATCGGGGTTTTTGCCGGCGCGGGAATGAATACATACGCCCTCCTAAATCTGTTCCATGACCCGGAAATTGTAGAGTCCGTGGGTCCGTATCAGATCATGCTGGGCAATGAAAAGGATTTTCTCTGCAGTCGCGTGGCGTACAAGCTGAATTTACGAGGTCCGGCCATCGGAGTGCAGACCGCCTGCTCCACCTCCCTGGTTGCGGTGCAGATGGCGTTTGAAAGTTTGCTTCGACACGAGTGCGACATGGCTCTTGCCGGAGGTGTTTCCATTGCGATTCCACAGCCGCCTGGCTATCTCCATGTTCCCGGCATGATTCATTCTCGCGACGGGCACTGCCGCGCTTTCGATGCGGCTGCGTCCGGTACCGTACCCGCTTCTGGAGCTGGCGTCGCCGTATTGAAACGTCTCCAGGATGCGATTGCAGACGGCGATCATATTTATGCCGTGATTCAAGGCGCCGCAGTCGACAATGACGGTTCGGCGAAAGCCGGCTACTCCGCACCCAGCGTAGAGGGTCAGATCGCCGTCGTTCGGAAATCGATGCAGATGGCACACTTCGATCCTGCAACCGTTGGATATATCGAAGCGCATGGTACCGGCACCGAGGTGGGCGACCCGATCGAAATCTCAGCTCTCTCCCAGGTGTTCGGATCGGCGGCACAGCCTCGCTCCTGCGTCCTGGGTTCCGTCAAGACGAATATCGGCCATCTCGATACTGCGGCCGGCATCGCTGCTTTCATCAAAGCTGTGTTGTCTGTGCAGCATCGCATGATTCCTCCCACGCTCCATTTCTCAAAACCCAATCCTCTTATCGATCTGGAGAAGACACCGTTCACAGTGAGCGCATCTCTGCTTCCCTATGACAGGCCCGGGCCTTTTCGCGCCGGAGTCAGTTCCTTCGGCATCGGCGGTACCAATGCCCATGTGTCTATCGAAGAGGCACCCTCGGCCGAGTCCGATCTGTCCCTTCCCTGGCAACTGATTGTGCTGTCCGCAAAGACCGGCACGGCTTTGGACGCCCAGGCGGCTCAACTTCTGCGTTACCTGGAAGAGGACCCGGCGGCCAGTCTTGCAGACGTCGCATTCACGCTACAAAAGGGCCGTCAGGCTTTTCTATATCGTCGCGTGCTGGTGGCACGGGATGTTTCCCATCTTCGGACATTGCTCCAATCGCCCTATTCTCTTTCGCCAAGGTCTCAACCTCTCAGTTCCAGCAGCGTGCCGATGGATTCCGCGGGTATTGTTTTTCTTTTTCCAGGTCAAGGCGCGCAATACGTCAATATGGGGATCCATCTCTATCGAACCGCGCCTGTCTTTCGTGACGCGGTGGACACCTGCTGCGAACTTTTGAAAGCGCATGTTGACCGCGACCTGAGGGAGATCCTGTATCCCCCCGCGGGCAAAGAACAAGAGTCGGAAAGCCTGCTGCGACAAACAGGCTTCACCCAGCCGGCGCTATTCGTGATCGAATACGCGATGGCCAAGCTCTTTCTAGACTGCGGCATTCATCCGACGGCCATGGTAGGCCACAGTGTCGGAGAATTTGTTGCGGCGTGCCTGGCAGGGGTATTTTCTCTGGAAGATGCCCTGGCACTGGTCTCTGCGCGGGGCAAAATGATTCAGGCTCTGCCGCCGGGAGCCATGCTGGCCGTCAATCTTTCTGAGTCCGACATGCTGCCTTTGCTCTCATCGGAAACTGCGATTGCGGCGGCAAATGCGCCCTCTCAGACCGTCGCCTCCGGAACGGTCCCTGCTATCGAAGCTCTCGAAGCAAGATTGCAGAAATTGAATATTGAGCACCGACGCCTACGCGCGTCTCATGCCTTCCACTCCCCCATGATGGACGCAGTTGTTCAAGAATTTAGTCGGCGGGTCGCCCAGGTCAAGTTAAACCCTCCGAGAGTTCCGTATCTATCGAACGTGACCGGTACATGGATCACGGAAGCCCAGGCTACCGACCCCGCATACTGGGGCGCACATATTCGAAATACAGTTCGTTTCTCCAATTGCATACAAACTTTGTTGCAGTCCGATCCAGTTCTGCTGGAAGTGGGGCCAGGAGAAACGCTCGTGTCCCTGGTTCGCCAACATCTGAGGCCGCGCAGTAGTCTCCCCCTCATCCCATCCATGCGGTCTCACCAGGCTACACTTGATGATCGCGAAACATGGTTGACTGCGATCGGACGTCTCTGGCTGCTACATTCGCGGCTGGATTGGAATGGGCTGTACCGCAACGAGCGTCGCCTGCGTCTGTCGCTTCCTGCCTATCCGTTTGAGCGCCAGCGATACTGGATTGAGCCGAAACGAACCGGGATTGTCGAACAAGCCCCTCCGCAAATCGCCGGATCGTTCAAGAAAGCGGATGTCGCGGATTGGTTCTATGTTCCGTCGTGGCGAAGCTCGCTCCCACAATTCTCAAAGATGTCCGAGGTTGATACACCGCAAACCTGGCTGCTGTTCGCGGAAGATGAATCTTTTGCAGGCAGGCTCTCCGCCGAACTCAGGTCGCATGGCCACGCAATTCGTGTTCGCAGTGGAAGGAATTTCCATCGGATCGCGCCGGACCTCTATGAGATCGATCCGGCAAGCCCTGAAGACCATATGGCATTATTGCGACACCTGCACGCGAGTGGACATGCGCCCACTCGCGTGGTTCACGCTTGGATGCTGCAACCAAATGGCGAAGCCGATCTGCAAGCAGCCTTGGACCGTACCATATTTAGCGCTCTGTTTCTGACCCAGGCGATAGAAGCGTGCGGACCCGGAAAGCGGACTGAATTCAGCGTTCTCTCGGATCGCGCCTATAGCATTTTAGGAGAGCCGATTTCTTCGCCGATCGCCACTGCGTTGAATGCAATGTTCAGAGCGATCTCGCTTGAATGCCCAAACATTGCTTCCCGCGTCATCGACTACAATCTCGCCTCGAACTCCGAGGCGGCGGTCCACCAGTGTCTTGCCGAATTGCTCTCCTCTCCGGCCGATGCAATCGTCGCCTATCGCGGATCCGCGCGCTGGATCCAATATTTTGAGCCGGTCCGGTTTGAAAAGACGCAGGGTGAGCGAAGGAATGTCCAAAGTATTCCCCTGCGGTCGGGTGGTACTTACATGATCACCGGGGGCCTGGGTGGCGTTGGGCTCGTTTTGGCGCAACACCTGGCTCGGACTGCAAAGGCATGCGTGATTCTCACCTCGCGGAATGATTTGTCCCCGGCTTCAGAATGGAAAGCATTGCTCGAAGCGACGGAAACATCCGAGTACCTGAAACGAAGAATTCAGGGTGTAGAGTCCATTGAGCAACTTGGCGGAAAGCCGGTAGTCATGACCGCCGATACCGCTGACAAAGCGGCCATGGAGCGTCTTTTCTCCACTGTGCAGGCGCAGTACGGTCCCGTGCGCGGCATCGTGCATGCGGCCGGCCTCGCGGGAGTCGGCCTGATTCAAGGCAAATCACGCGACCAGGCGATGGCGGTCCTTTCTCCAAAGGTTCAGGGCACGCAATGGATTCGTGAATGCCTGCCAGCAGCCGATCTTGATTTTGTTCTGCTATGCTCCTCCATCAGCGCGGTGGCCCCATCGTTAGGAGTGGCCGACTACGCCGCGGCGAATGCGTATCTCGACGGGTTTGCCGCTGCGCACGACAACCCATCCGGAACCCGCGTCGTATCGGTGAACTGGGATACCTGGCGGGATGTCGGCATGGCAGTGCAAATGGAATTACCCGCAGCCCTGGCGCATTTTCGAGACGACAATCTGAAGCATGGCATCACCTCCGAGGAGGCAACCGACGTATTCGACCGGCTGCTGGCGTCTCCACTTTCGCAAGTTTTGATTTCAACCCGCGATTTTGCCAGTCGTCAGAAACAAGCAAGTGCGAAGATTGCCGACCTTTCCTCCGCATTGGCCGCGACAGCCGCCCGCCCGGCAATGAATGTTCATCCCCGATCGGCATTGCCGGACAATTTTGCACCCGCTGAAGATGAAGTTCAGCAATTCATCGTCGACACATGGCAGGAGTTTTTGGGAGTTGAGCCCGTCGGCATTCACGACGACTTTTTTCAGCTTGGAGGACACTCTCTTCTGGGAACACAAGTGCTGGCTCGATTGCGCGAGCGCTATAAGGTCAACTTGTCGCTGCGCATCATCTTTGATGCTCCTACGCCGGCGCAGTTAGCTCAGCGTGTTCGGCCCACGTCGGGAATGGTCATTTCCGGCTCCCCTTTATCCATGCCAGACGCGAGCGATGTGAATGTACAAGAATTCCCGAGTGCCGAGCTGCTGTCGCAGCGGGTCTTGAGCACGCAACACCTTTCAACTGCTCTGACACGCGCCGAGCGATCTGGAAGAATTCCGCAGACGCATGCACAACAAGGCCTATGGTTGATCGATCACTTTGATCCAGGCCATGTTGCCTACAATATCCCCGCAGGGTTTCTGCTGGATGTGCCGATCGATTTGGCGGCGCTGCAGTCCACTGTCGATCAGTTGCTCTCTCGGCATGAAATCCTGCGCACTTCGTTTTACGAGGAAGATGGCGAACTGTTTCAGGCCATCGCGCCCTCGGTACCTGCCCCGGTGGCCTTTACAGACTTATCCACCCTTCCTGAAAAAGATCGCGAGCCGACACTTCGTGCCTTAATCTCTGCCGAAGCGCAGAAGCCCTTTAATCTGTCGCAGGCTCCCCTGGTCAGATTTCACCTGTTCCGTCTGGAGGAACGACGGAATGCAATATTTTCCAGCATTCACCACATCATCGCGGATCGTAAGTCGCTGATCATCCTCTGCGAAGAATTAAATCTGCTGTACCAGGCGGTGGTGCGCGGTGAGGCGGCAAGCCTTCCTCCCCTTCCCATTCAATATGCCGACTATGCGATCTGGGTGACGCAACATCTCGCGGATAAAGCGATCGAAAAGCAATTGCAGTATTGGAAAGAGAAGCTGGCGGCAATCCCACCCTATCTGGAGCTAAACAACGGTCGACCTTATCCAGAAAAACGGGCCCCATGGGCCGCAACAACTCCTGTCCTCATCGGTGGCCCTTTGCGAGATGCGCTGAACAAAATTGCCCAGCAGGAGGGTGCCACGCTGTTTATGACGCTTTTGGCAGCCCTGGCTGTTCTGCTGTATCAGCGGACCAACACCGAAGACTTCTGCATTGGTTCGCCTATCACTTATCGCAAGCAGGTTGAGACCGAATCTCTCATTGGCATGTTCGTGAACATGCTCGCGTTCCGATGCCAGATGGAAGGCAGGCCCAGCTTCCGCCAGCTCTTGAGACGCGTGCGGATGACGGCGCTCGAAGCTTATGAGAACAGCGATATTCCTTTTCAGGAATTGGTTCGCTTGCTGAAGCCCGATCCAAGGTCGCCGCGCTCTCCTTTTTTTCAGGTCATGTTTGGTTTTGACTCCGACATGACAGCCCAGCCGGACAACCTGCTTCCCATCGACACTACGCCCGGTATGGCCAGGTTCGATCTCACCTTGGAATTGCGTGAACACACGGACGGAATCTGCGGCTCCTTTGAATACTCCACTGATCTGTTTGACGAACCCACCGTTGCGCGTTTTGCCTGCGACTTCGTGAGGCTGCTCGACGCCGCTTCCGCCGAGCCGGATATGCCCATTTCGGAATTGGGAACCTCGAATCTCGCCGTCGATGAAGTCACCGGGCTCGATTCGCCGCTGCCGAATGGCTCGAAATCCTGGCGAAACAAAATCCAACAATTCGCCGAGCGGCTGTCGCATTGATCGCAATCGATTTGACTCGAGGATCGTCGCTGGGCGTGTCCCTGGGAATCCTACCCTGTCAGCTTCGCGAATGGTGTCCGCAGGGAACTCAATCGAACACAGATTTACGATTTCTTTTGAGAGTTTTGGAAAGTGTCACATTCTCAACGTGACGCCCCGCTCCAAAACCCAGGAGAGGATGCGTTTAATAAGCTTCATGGAATGAATAGTTTGCGCGAGCCGCCACTTCAAGGCTGCCAATCTTGGACGAACCGACGTGAGTTTTTTGGACGGATTTTTAGCGCTAAACAACACCGAATCAGTGAATTTCCATGGATCAGAACCAAGTGCTCAACCAGGCTGAACTACTCCCCGAAAACTACGAGGATTGCAATGCGGAAGGGCGCAAGCGGGAAAAATCCTGGCCACCGACACTTTTCTACGCGTATTGGAGCTTGAAGTTTCGAACGGCGCTGTGAAGGTGCCTTCTGTGCGCCGATTTCGAACTCTCGCGAACCACTTCCGCCATGTAACAATAAAAGGGTCCCTCAATCTTGCAAACAATGAAATCTGCGTCCTCTTTCGCGATTCCTCTACCGGCACAGATCACGCCGGAATTACTCGCTCAGCATGGCATTACGGCTGAGGAATATCAGCGCATCCTGGGCGCGCTGGGACGGACTCCCAGCATAACGGAATTAGGCATCTACAGCGTGATGTGGAGCGAACACTGCTCCTATAAGTCGTCACGTGTTCATCTGAAGCGGCTGCCGACCCAGAGTGAACGCGTGGTGCAGGGACCGGGAGAAAATGCCGGCATTATCGACGTGGGGGATGGTTGGGCCTGCGCCTTCAAAATTGAATCGCACAACCATCCGTCGTATATCGAGCCCT
>JAJZCA010000362.1 GCA_021798735.1 Acidobacteriota bacterium
CGCTTTTACCAGATGCGGCAGCAGACCGACTGCAACACGGACTACGCAACGCAGTGGGACCCGAGCGGATGCAAGTCCGACCTGTTCCCATGGGTGGAAATCAACGTCGGCTCGAACGAGAACGGCAAGCCGCAGCCCAAGCCTTTCACGGAAGCAACGACTGGCGAAGGCCCGGCGTCGATGGGCTTTTACAACGTGCAGCAGGGCGATGCTCCATACCTCACCTACCTGGCCAACAACTACGCGATGAGCGACAACTATCACCAGGGCGTAATGGGCGGAACGGGCCCGAACCACATCATGCTGGGTACGGGAGACATGATCTGGTACAGCGATGGGAATGGCAACCCGATTCCACCGCCGCACAACCAGATGGTCGCTGTCGGAACCCCGAACGCCGGTGTGGTGAATGAAATCGAAAATCCCAATGCCCAGCCGGGAACCAACGATTGGTGGACGCAAGACGGCTACGGCGGCGGCTCGTATGGTTCTGCATCTTACGGCGGCGGCAGTTACAGCAACTGCTCCGACTCCGACGCTCCAGGCGTCGGCTCCGTGTTGGATTACCTGAGTTCGCTTCCGTATAAAGTGAATCCAATGTGCGACCCAGGCCACTTCTATCTGCTGAACAACTACAACCCCGGCTACTACGGCAATGGCGTCGTTGCCTCCACCGACACCAGCGCGGGCAACACAGTGTTCACCGTCCCTCCTTCGACCGTCCGCAATATCGGCGATGCGCTGCTGAAAAAGAACATTTCCTGGAAGTACTACGGCGACCAGTGGAACGAGTACAAGGCGAATCCAGACGGGAACTATGTGGATCCGACGGACGAATATTGCAATATTTGCAACTTCTTCCAGTACTCCACCTCGATCATGACCAACCCAGCCGTGGTCAGCGCGCACCTGCAAGACACTGTGGACCTGTATAACGACATCCAGAACGGCACCCTGCCGGCCGTTTCCTTCGTCAAGCCGAGCGGCTACGTCGATGGCCACCCGGCGTCATCCAAGCTGGACCTGTTTGAAGGTTTCGTGAAGAAGATTGTGGACGGAGTGCAGGCGAATCCAGAACTCTGGAAGAGCACTGCCATCTTCATCACAGTGGATGAGGGCGGCGGCTATTACGACTCCGGCTACATTCAGGCGCTGGATTATTTTGGGGATGGGACGCGTATTCCGATGATCGTCGTCTCTCGCTTTACCAAGCCGGGGCATATCTCCCACCAGTACAACGACCATGTTTCCATTCTCAAGTTCATTGAAGCGAACTGGGGTCTGGATCCGCTTACCAAGCGTAGCCGCGATAACTTTCCCAATCCTCGCCAGAACGGCGTCAATCCCTATGTTCCCACCAACAGTCCGGCCATCGGAGACCTGATGGATTTGTTCAGCTTCAACGACCGGGGCAAGTGAGTCGAAAATTTATCGATTGCCGGCAGCCGGCGAGGAACACCTTCCTCGCCGGCGGAACGATTGTAGGCTGACAGGCGGCATCGGACATCGTTTTTTTCCGCTTGCATTTATAATTGGGAGGGGAATACAGCCTGTTTGGAACTCCTCCTCAATCTCGTTTGGTTGTTGCTGTCGCTGGCCCTGCTAGCAGGCGCCTGGAGCAGTTGGTGTTGTGTTCCGGGCCCTCCTGGCCGGTCCGAGAGACGCCGTCGCTATTTAACGGTGTTTGTTTTGTCGTTTCTGCTTCTCCCTGTCATTTCCATGACAGACGATCTCCATGCCATGACCACCATGGCGGAGAGGGAACGTACCGATTTAAAAGTCGCCGCCGTCCAATCCCAGCACCTGCAAGACCTGACGCAGATTCACCCCGCGTTCTCCGCAGGCCCCGACTATCTTGAGGTTCGTTGTATTTGCATTGGGCTAATCGGCCCCTTCCGCCTTCTGCCCGACGTGGCAGCCCCGCCTATTGCCCTTCAGTCGGACCGCGCCCCTCCAGTAATCGCCTCGTAATACCACCTTCCAATACGTCGCTGCGCAATCTTTGCCTGATGGTTTCTGTGCATATCGAAGGCCATGAAGCCGTCCCTCTGCTTATGCGGGAGAGGGCCCCACGGATATTTTTCGCAACGGCAACTTTTAGCGAAGGCTTCCAACGCGATTTGGAGAATTGAAATGAATTTTTTGGGTAGAGTGCATGCCTCAGTGGTGGCTTTTTTATTGATAGGGGCGTTGACGGTATTTTCCGCTCATGGGCACGCGCAAAAGACTTGGGGGCCGTTGACGAGTGGGCCGTTCTATACGGGAACGGCGGATGCGAATCCTCCGCAGTCCGGCTATGTTGAGCCGTTCTTCTTCGATTCGGTGTCCTCCTCCCTGGGGCAATCTCAAATTTCCATGCCGCAGAGGGTCAGCTACGGCATCGTCAACAATCTGGAAATAGACTTCTATGTTCCCATCGATTACAACCGCGTGGGGCCTCCCAGCACTTCAAATGGCCAGACCGTCACTGCATCCGGAATGGGCAACCTGCACTTTGAGCTGAAAAAACAGTTCATGAAGGATGGAAACAATTTTCGCTTTTGGGCGCGGCCCTCCTTGGCCCTTACCTATATCCAGTTCATCCCGACGGGAAAATACAAGAACCTCAATCCGGCGTTGTATGGGGCGGACCAAAATGGCAGTGGGACTTATAACGAGGGACTGAATCTGCTGGCACGCAAGCGATTCAAGCCATTTGAAGGATATTTTCAGTTTGGAGATCTTGTTGAAAACCCCAACCATGTAGGCAGTGGATATACCTATAACAATGGCTTCACGACCGTCCCGAATGGCGAACAATTGCGCGTGGTGAATGGAAATCTTCTGTACTACGCTGGCGCCTTTGAAGACGTTCTGAACAGCAAGCATGGACTGGGCTATCTCATCGAATACAACGGCGAGTCGCAGAGCAAAACCAATCTGCTGTTCGGTCATGCGAATGCTCCAAGCTGGACGTTCTTGCATATATCTCCTGAAGCGGAGTACACATGGCCGAACAATAAGAGTTTCGCGATCACCTGGGGCGGAGGGATCACTCTGTCGGCGGCGGAATCCGGCTACATCCGCTCTAAAACGCCCATGTTCACCGTCTCCTTCTACCGCAACGGAAAGCACGGCTATCGCGGAGAAGGCGATTGATGGCTGAGTGCCGATTCATGAGGGGAATTTTCTGCAAGTCCCGCGAGCGCTCGCGCGCGCAAAAATACTTCCCGCAACATCTCGCGCGTCAGCAGGCCGGTGTTCGTATTCTGCAGCGATGGATGGTACGTCGCCAAAATATGTTGGCCGTCAGGAAGCGAATACTCTGCGCCATGGCGGAAGACCGATCCTTTGCGGCTAGAGATTTTTCCCGTTCGTAGCAGGTGCGCAACGTATCCGTCGAACGCGATCTTTCCCAGGCATACGACGACGCGCAGATTTTCCAGGATCGCGATTTCCTCATCGACAAATGCGGCGCAGTTTTTGATCTCCGTCGGAAGCGGCTTGTTGCCCGGCGGCGCGCAGCGAACCACAGAAGTGATGCGTAGGTCGTCCAGCCGCATTCCGTCTTCGCGCGATCGAGCGTTCGGCTGCGATGCAAATCCTGTCTCATGCAACACCGGGTAC
>JAJZCA010000363.1 GCA_021798735.1 Acidobacteriota bacterium
CAATTACGTTGCGGCGGTCTGTTAACTCCTCCTGCTGGTCGCCTGCGTCCGGGGCGAACTTCTGAATCGTCGTAAAGACAATGCCGCCCGAAGAGACGCTCAGCAGTTGGCGGAGATGCTCCCTGCTTTCGGCCTGCATCGGCGGCTGGCGCAGCGTCTCATGGCATCGTGAGAAGGTGCCGAAGAGCTGGTCGTCCAGGTCGTTTCTGTCCGTCAGGACGACAATCGTTGGGTTCTGCAAGCGGGTATCGAGCGCCAGCCGTCCGGCATAAAAGACCATCGTCAGGCTCTTGCCGGAACCCTGCGTGTGCCAGACGACGCCAGCGCGGCGGTCGCCCTGGGCTGCGGCAACCGTCGCGTCGATGGCATGGTTCACCGCGTGGAACTGGTGGTATCCGGCAATCTTCTTCACCGTACCCGTCTTCTCTTCCTCGAAGACGATGAAGTAGTGCAGGTAGTCCAGCAGTCGCTGCCGGTCGAAGAGTCCCTCGATCACCACGCGCAACTGCGGAATAGTCGCGGGCGCGGGCTTCTCGCCTTCAATCGTGCGCCACGGCAGAAAGCGCTCCGGCGGCGAGGTCAGTGAGCCAACGCGCGCCTCCAAGCCGTCCGATATGCAGAGCAGCGCGTTGTGGACGTAGAGCGACGGAATCTGGTGCTTGTAGGTCTGGAACTGGTCGTAGGCGGCCCAGATGGTGGCCTTCTCGTCGGTCGCGTTCTTCAGCTCGATCCCGGCGATGGGCAGGCCGTTCAGAAAGAGCAGAATGTCGGGCCGCCGCACGTGCTGGCCTTCGCGCACGGTGAACTGGTTCACGGCCACCCAGTCGTTGTTTTCCGGATTGCTGAAGTCCACCACGCGCACGGGAAAGCCGCCGAGCGTTCCGTCCGGGCGCGCAATCTCTACCGCAACGCCATCGGTCAGCATGCGCCATGCGGCGCGGTTGCGCTCCAGCAGGCTCGGCCCATCTACGATGGTCAGCTTGCGCAGCGCGGCCTCGATAGCATCCTGCGAGAGCACAGGGTTCAGCCGTTGCAGCGACAGGCGCAGCCTGCGCTCCAGCACTACATCGCGAAAGTCCGGATCGGTGCGCTCAGCAGCGGGCATTCCGTGGGCAATCTCCGGCCCATGCAGAATCGTCCAGCCCCTGGCGGCCAGCCATTCCAAGGCGGCCTCTTCGACAACGGATTCGGTGAACTTGCTGGCTCCCATATACCCCCGCTCCGGATGCTGTTGCCTTATTTGGCCTTATATAGAAAACCCCTTTATTGTCATAAGCTTAATGCGCTATAGCGCTCCATCTCCAGCTTAGGCTTATATAAGCTTCTGCCCGCTGCAGCCGACCACTATGCCCAGAACGGCAAATAACGCGCGAGTCTCCTCGACTCCCCTACCGACTCATCTGGCTTTATGAGTTTTTCCTCAATCGCCGCAGCGATCACCTGGGAAACAACCGTACTCTTGTCATCGCTCAGCCCAAATCTCTCCCTCAACGATTTGTTCGTCATGTGCTGTCTCATGACGTGCTTCAGGGCTGCATGTTGATAGCAGGCGCGTGTCCGATCAGCCCGCGCCATTGTTTCAAATTGCCGGTGGCCGTAAACAACCGCAACTGTGCGCTTGTGCGTGATCGTAAAATCCGGGGCGGGTAGTTGAAAAGCCTCTACGGTGCCTACCACTTTATCTATCCCACTGCTTTTCTCTTCGCAAGCGCCCATCCGGCGCATCAAGTCCGCGAGGCGTTCATTGCGCGACTGATAGCCGTCTATGAATCTCTCAACGGGTACAATCGGTTCACCAGGATTCGATATTTCGATTCTGTCGTCATAGACCTCGATCATCACCGAGGCGCCAGTGACTAAAAAATCCTGATGGATCAGCGCATTCGCAACGAGTTCCCGAATCACGATCTCGGGAACTAATTTCTGCTCACGCCGAAGAGCATCTTCGATGACTTCATTCTGCGGTAGCTGAGCCATGACAAACTGCACCAGGCCCTGAAACCCCACCGCGTATCCTCTGCTTCCCGTCTGCTCCAACTTGGTGTTGACCTTCGAGGAACCGCTGTAAACGACCACACGGGCGGCCTTACGAGCAACGTCCGCGAAGTCTGACAACCGCTTAGCCAGAAGAAGCGCTCCAAGCCGCTTGATCGTAAAGCGGCCCGCCCCATCGTGCTCGATCAGCCGATCCTGTTCCAATCTCTCCAGTACCCCTTTCTGTGCCGTTGGGTAGGCAAGCTTCCTCAACTCAAAGTAGGTCTGTGTATCGAGAAGATCGACGATATCCGGCCCGGAAAGGCGGATTTTGCTTGGCTCTTCCAGCCAATCCGGTTGTCCCTCGGCAAAAATCGCGCGCAATCTGTCTTCGCTCATCGGCACCAATTCCTCACCCGAGCGCATCAGATATTTTCCTTCGTAATGATAGGCGGTTCCTCGCGGGCGCGATGGAATATGAAATATGACAACACGCCCATCCGGATGATCCACGGCCTCCACATCAACACGAAAGCCGATCCATTCAAACAGCTTTTGCGCGATGGCGTTCGTGTCGGGAAATGCCTGCGAGCCAACGATTTTCCTGGGATGCTGGTCTTCAATTCCCAGCAGAAGTTGACCGCCTCCCTCATTGGCAATGCCGACACAGTATCCGCAGAGTTTGCGCGTATCGTACTGCGCTTTGGCTTCCTTGAACTCCAGTTGCTGGTGTTCCTTGGGCAAGGAACGCCAGAGATCGATCTGCTTCGGTGTCGTTGGCATGGCCTAGTTTTTCGCCTCCGACAACACATTGTCTTCTTTGCTGACGCGCAACTCGCCGGAGATGAGCTTCGGGAGAAGTGTATCGCGCAGGGCGGCGAGGGTACGAGATTCAACCAAGGCGTTTTGCATCTGCAAGAGACACGGTTCGACTAGTTTCTCGAATGCATCAACCAACGTCGTGTGACCCAGTGGAATATGGACTCGTTGGAAGCTTTCCCGCGTGATCGTATCGAATACCGAACCATGTGCTCCTTGCTGAAGAAGTGAAACAACTTGGCGAGTTGTAAGGTACGTAAATGTGCCGCAAGTTCCAAGTCGCCCTCGCAGCCCATAGCATGACTGGTTCATTGCCATCGGAACCGCTGTAAGAGCTAATCGTCCCACGGTTCCTCTTGCCGAAATAATTGTTGTTCGTTCCGGAAGTATCTTTGTAGAGGAATTCTCCACCCCGGCTAGCGTAATCCTCTTCTCCGTGTCGATTGCCCAAATATCTGAAGTGTTCGGCGCGTCCACGACTGAGAACCAAGGGATATTTCCATCCCAGTATTCTGCAACTGAGGTCTTTGGAGTTCCGCCGCCTATGATCTCAACCGTGTCAGAAAACGGTGTGAGCTTCCAATCCTTCGGAATATCGCCGAGGGCGGAGTTCTCGAAGGAGTCGGGGAAGAGGGCGGCGATTTCGGGGGCGAGGGTGGGCAGGGCGGCGCGGCAGACCTCGGCGTCGGTCCAGCGGGGATGCTCGCGGCGCACGGCGGCCTTGGCCCGCACCGGATCAAAGTCCACAAACCACGACTGGAAGAGCGCCCGCGCCATCGCCTCCAACGTCTCGTTCATCCTCCGGTTCA
>JAJZCA010000364.1 GCA_021798735.1 Acidobacteriota bacterium
GGAAGAGAGTGCGGGTTGCGCATTTCTGTTGCCATCTGCGACACTGCCTTTGCTGTCATGGTGCGTCATTTCATCGTAAAAGGTCGGGTGCAGGGGGTAGGCTTTCGCTGGTTTGTGCAGCGGGAGGCCTTTGAGCTTGGCCTGCGTGGCTGGGTGCGCAACACTGCGGACGGCGATGTGGAATTGCTGGCGGCGGGGACTGAGGAGCAATTGCAAAAACTGCGCGCAGCCCTGGCGCGGGGCTCGCGCGGTTCTCGGGTGGACGCCATTGAAGAGCGCCTGCGGCCGGAACAGGAAGCGGAAAGCCTACAGGCATTTGAGATTGAAGGAGCGTGGTGAACTAATGTCGCAACTGTATATCGATTGTGAACCGTTGAAGAAATTGATTCGCACTGTCCCCGATTTTCCCAAGCCGGGGATTCTGTTTTACGACATCACCACGCTGCTGAAAGACAAGAGCGGCTTTGCCATGCTGATCGATGCGCTGGCCGCGCATTATTTTGAGAAGGACATCGACCTGGTGCTGGGGATTGAGGCGCGCGGGTTTATTTTCGGGCCGGCGCTGGCGTATCGGCTGAACGCGGGCTTTGTGCCGGTGCGCAAGCCGAAAAAGCTGCCGGCGAAGACGGCGCGGGTCACCTACGATCTGGAATACGGCACCGATGCGCTGGAGATCCATCTGGACGCAATCGAAAGCGGACAGCGCGTGGTGATCGTCGATGACCTGCTGGCCACCGGCGGCACCATGGAAGCCACGGTGAAGCTGGTGCGCCAACTGGGCGGCGAAATTGCCGGGCTTGCCTTCGCCGTGGAGCTGGATTTTCTAAAAGGCCGCGAACGCTTCGAAGGGCTTGACGTCTTCAGCCTGCTGCACTACAACGAATAGCAACCGTATGCCCAACCCACGACTGCTGTTGGTCCTCTCTTTTTGGTGCGCATTCCTGCCCGTGCGACTGGCGGCGCAGTCGCAGCCGACGACAAATCCGGCTGCCGCTGCGTCGACCACGACGACAGTTGCTTCGGCAAAGGCCGTTCCCGCTTCCGCGGCCAATCCGCAGACGCCGCAGGAATTCTTCGCGCGGGCGCGAGCGTTAAGCGATCTGGAAGCCTCGGGAATTCCATTCCATTTGAAGGCTACCTATGTTGCGACGGGCGATGCGGAATTCACTGGAAATGGGACGTATGAGGAGTGGTGGCAGTCGAAGGATTTGTGGCGGAAGGAAGCCACGCTGGGCAACTACAGGTACGTGGAGATCAAGAGCGGGGAAAAGTCGAGCGTGTATGCGGCCTCGAGCTACATTCCGCTGCGCCTGCGGCAGACTCTCGATGCGGTGCCGATTCAGATTGCTCCTGATTCCGGAACAGCGAGCAAGTGGAAACTAAAACATAGAAAGCTGAAGGGGGTCGATCTAGCCGTTCTTTCCAGCGAATATGAGTGTGGCGACGGGAAGTATAAAGCGAAGTGCGTCGCAGAAGACTATTTCACACAGGAAGGAGTTCTCAGGATTCAACTGCGGGGTTCAGTTGAGGACGTATATAACGATTTTGAGCCACTTCAAAGCCAGCTTATCCCCAGGAACATCGGCGTGGCGGGCGGCGAAGGAGCTATCCTGCAGATCTCCGTCACCTCACTAGAATCGCTGAGCACGAGCGAAAAGATATTGTTGAATGACAGCCCGGCACCCGCAAATCTGCAGCGGATCAAGCTTCCGATAGATTTCAGGAAAGATGGCAAGCCGTACGCAGGGGTGATCAAGGGCAAACTCATCAGCGAGAGTCGGCCTATTTATCCCGGTGTCGCCAAGCAGCAACAGGTTGAGGGAACAGTTGTGATCGATGCAACCATTGATGAGACCGGGAAGATCCGTGAGCCGTTTGTGATCCACTCATCTGGGCGCTACCTTGACGCAGCGGCGCTGGACGCGGTTCGGACATGGCGATATAAACCAGCAACCATCAATGATGTCCCCATCGAAGTGACGACAACTATCTCTGTTGTATTTGCTCTAAACCACCGATAGATTGACTGCTGGCGTTAGGCCGAAAAATTAGAGGTGGTAGATACTAGAGGGTATGCCTCTTCGTTCTGGATTTGTTTCGATATTGGGCCGGCCGAATGCCGGCAAGTCCACGCTGGTGAATGCGCTGGTGGGCGAGAAAGTCGCCATTGTTACGCGCAAGCCGCAGACCACCCGCAACCGTATCCACGGGGTGCTGGAAGTGGACGCGGTGAAGGGCAAGCATCCGGCGGCGCAGATTGTGTTTGTGGATACGCCGGGCGTGCATAAACCTGCCAATCTGCTGGACAAGCGCATGTTGCAGGAAGTGTATGGCGCGCTGGAAACGCGCAACGTGGTGCTGCATGTAGTAGATGTGACGAGGCGGCTTCGCCTGCCTGAAGTGAAGCAGAAGGTGACAGAAATCGATCTGGACGCGCCTGCAGGAGCCGTGACCGCGACGCCAGCGGCGGCCGAGCCGCACCGGTCGCAGGAACACTCTCTGGAGAATGAAGATGTTTACATTCTGGAGATGGTGAAGAAGCTGGAGTGTCCGGTTTTCCTGGTGCTGAACAAGATTGATGCGATCGATACCAAGGAATCGCTGCTGCCGCTGATTGCGCAGTTCAGCTCGTTGCACAATTACGCCGAGGTGATCCCTGTTTCCGCGCGCGGCGGGGATGGCCTGGAGCGGTTGGTGGAGAAGCTGGTGGAGTACATGCCGGAGGGTCCGCGGCATTTTCGCAAAGGGCAATTTACAGATCAGCCGGAGCGATTTCTGGCGGCGGAAATTATTCGCGAAAAGATCCTGAATTTGACGGGCGAGGAAGTGCCGTACTCCAGCGCGGTGGTGATTGAGCGATTTGAAGAACGCAAGATGCGCGCGCCACTGCCGGGCAAACCCAAGCCGAAGCCGCTGACGAAAATCTCCGCGGCGATTTTTTGTGAGCGTTCCGGGCAGAAGGCGATCCTGATCGGCAAAGGCGGCTCGATGCTGAAGCAGATTGGCATTGCGGCGCGCAAAGAACTGGAAGCGTTCCTTGGCATGCAGGTGCATCTGGAGCTGTTCGTGAAAATCGCGGACGACTGGCGCGGATCGAGCGCATTTCTGGACTCGCTGGATTGGCGCAATCAGTTGGAACAGTTAAGCCGGCAACAGAGCAAGGCTGAAGACGAGAGTTGATATCGGGGTAGACTGAGGGGAATGTTTGCCGAGCCATCCGCCCACGCTGTCCCGCCGGCGTCGCCTCCATCCAATGCTGCCCCACGGTTCTATCATCCAGAGTTAGATGTTCTTCGGGCGTGCGCATTCCTCCTTGTCTTTATCGCTCACACGCTGGGGACAGGACGTGGACATTGGGCACCTTTCTTCCATGGCGGTATCTACGGGGTTGACCTTTTTCTGGCCCTCAGCGCCTATCTGATCGCAGAGCTTCTGCTGCGGGAGAGGCGTAGTTCCGGGAAAATTCACGTTCGGGATTTTTATATTCGGCGAGCGTTGCGCATCTGGCCGCTCTACTTTGTATTTCTACTGATAGTTCGCCCGTTGCTGGCGCCCTGGCTTACGCATGAAA
>JAJZCA010000365.1 GCA_021798735.1 Acidobacteriota bacterium
TGCAAAGTATCTGTCAGGAAGAGAATTGCGAAATCCCCGATAGTAAGCGCCTCGTCTCTTCAAGATGTTGGAATTTTTTGCCCAAAGAATCTTCTCGAGGCTTTTCTGCATCGGAGGAATGGTGAGGCAAGATCAGAACGTTGCTACGAAAAGAAACGCGCACGGTCGCCGAAACATTCTTCTCGTGATTCTGTCGTTTGTTGCGGGTCTTATCATCGTCGGCCTGATTGCAGCGCAGTATGCAATTCGCCATGCGGGACCTATGCTGCGGGCGCGCGTCGTCCAGACGCTGTCTCAGCGATTCAACAGCCAGGTACATCTGGGGGAATTCAATGTTTCCGTCATGCATGGACTGGACGTCGAGGGCAAGAATCTGAGTGTCCGGTCAAATCTCGCTCCCAGTTTACCGCCGCAGATCCAGGTACGTGAGTTCAATTTTCACACAGGGTTGCTGGATGTATTTCGTTCGCCGTTACATATCGGCTTAGTTGAAGTGCATGGCCTACGTCTGACGATTCCGCCCAAAGGGCAGCGTTCTGCGATGCCGAAATCGGGAAAGAGTCATGGCAAAATCTCAATCCTCATCGACATGATCGTTTGCAACGACGCAACGCTGACCATCATGACCGACCGGCCGAACAAGCTCCCGCTGCAATTCCAGATTCATGCATTGACGCTCACTCGGGTCGGCAACAACAAGCCAATGCATTTTGTGGCGCAACTGGTCAATCCCAGACCAGTAGGGGCCATTGCATCGAGTGGAAACTTTGGCCCGTGGAATGCGGACGATCCGTCGGATACGCCGGTCGACGGCATCTATTCGTTTACCCATGCCGATCTAAGCACAACCCATGGAATTGCCGGAATGCTCTCTTCCACGGGCAAGTATTCCGGGAAGCTGGACACGATCACAGTGGACGGAACAACGGACACGCCCGACTTCAGCGTCGATGTGAGCGGGCACAAAGTAGACCTGACCACGCAGTTTCATGCCATTGTGAATGGGACCAATGGCAACACATACCTACAGCCGGTCAAGGCGCAGTTTCTGCACACCCATATCACGGCAACGGGGGATGTGGTGCGGGCGCAGAACCAGCCGGGGCATGACATTCATCTCACCATGACCATTGACAAAGGTCGCGTCGAGGACCTTCTTTGGCTGGGAGTGAAAACCGATCCGCCGGTGATGACGGGCAACGTGCAGTTAAAGGCAAAGTTCTACCTGCCGCCAGGGAAACAACCTGTGAACCAGAAGCTTCGGCTGCAAGGAACCTTCGCGGTCGAGAACGTATCGTTCAGCAATGCCGTAATTCAAAAAAAGATGGACCAACTGAGCCTGCGCAGCCGGGGGAGGGCGCCGGAAGCGAAGGACATGGACAATGAAACCGGCGTGCAACGGCCCGGGCAACAGGACGTGCAAGCGAACATGCACGGGGTTTTTGAGTTGGGGGATGGAAAACTGGAACTGCCGCAACTGGTTTGCACCGTGCCCGGCGCGGAGGTCCGATTGGCTGGAGTCTATACGTTGGACGGCAGAGAGTTCGATTTTTCGGGCCGCGCGCGAATGCAGGCCCCCGTCTCCGGCATTGTGGGCGGTTGGAAAGGGAAGCTGCTGAAGCCCCTCGATTCGTTCTTCTCCAAGAACGGCGCGGGCACCGAGATTCCCATCAGGATCACGGGAACAAGTTACAATCCGCATTTTAGATTGAATTACTAGAGCGAGCGTTCGCGATCCAGCGCGGCCAGGACTTCCTCCGGCTCCGGGCGCACACGGAAATCTGCGTGGGCTTGGGCGAACGCAATGCTTCCATCGGGTCTTAGAAGATAGGTGGCCGGCAGCAGAAGTCGCCAGGATGGATCTTCATTGATAAAGGGAATGTTCACCAGGATGCTGCGATAGTGTTTCTGGTGATAGGCCGGAACGGTATACACAAGCCGGAAGCGTTCGGCGACAGCACACCTGGCATCGGTCAATACGGGAAACGGCAACGGGTGCTGCTGCAGCAATAGACTGTTTTGATGGACTGTCTGCGGGGAGATGGCCACCAGGAGCGCTCCGCGCTTGCGCAGTTCCGGATACAGAGCTTGCCACGCTGTCAATTCCGTCAGACAGTATGGGCACCAACGTCCGCGAAAGAAATTGATAATCACAGGCCCCAGGGCCAGCAGGTCGGCGGAATGAACCATGCGCCCATTGGCATCGGGAAGGGAAAATTCGGGAGCGATACTGCCGACAGGCAGAATCTGTTGCTCAATGCCGCTGGAAAATAGTTCGGCAATGGCATTTTCGCTCGGCTGCAGCCGCTCCGGCTGGACCAGACTCCGCGTCTGTTCGCTGATCTGGTCGAGTTGATCCTGAAGCGGAGACATGTTTCCCTTTAGCGGCCGGTGCGCATGTTGGTAAGTGATCCCATCAAGCGCCGTTGCACCGCGCCGCCCTTGCCCATCGACTTGAACATTTTGCGCATCTGGGCGTACTGGCGCAGCATCTGGTTCACTTCCTGCACACTGGTGCCGGAGCCGCGCGCGATGCGCTTGCGGCGGCTACCGGAGATGAGTTCATGGTTCTTTCGTTCTGCGGCGGTCATGGAGTTGATGATGGCCTCAATGCGTGTAAATTGTTTTTCATCGACATTGCCGGCGGCCTGCTGCATTCCCTGAAAAGGGCCGACCGAGGGCAGCATCTTGATGATGCTTTGCAGCGAGCCCATCTTCTTGATTTGCCGAAGCTGCTCGCGGAAGTCATCGAGCGAAAAACCATCGCCCATCAGCGCCTTTTTCGCCAACTCCTCCGACTTCTTTCGGTCGAGATGTTCCTCCGCCTTCTCGATCAGCGTCATGATGTCGCCCATGCCGAGAATGCGGCTGACGATACGATCCGGATGAAATGGTTCAAACGCATCCGGCTTTTCGCCCATGCCGATGAACTTGATGGGCTGGCCGGTGACGTGGCGAATGGAAAGCGCTGCGCCACCGCGCGCATCGCCATCCATCTTGGTCAGCACGATGCCGGTAAGCGCCAGCCGATCATGAAATTCCTTTGCCGAACGGACGGCATCCTGCCCAGTCATGGCATCGGCGACGAAGAGAATCTCCTGCGGATTCAGCAGCGATTTCAGCCGCTGCATTTCGCTCATCAGGCCTTCATCGATGTGCAAGCGCCCCGCGGTATCGACAATCATCACGTCGCAGCCGGAGATGATCGCTTCGCGGCGAGCTTCTTTGGCCAGCCGCTCGACCAGCGCCGGACCCGCGGCCTCCCCCTTCAGATCGCCTTCGTATAGATTGGCGCCGATGGCCTTGGCAACAATCTGAAGTTGCTCGCGCGCGGCGGGACGATACACGTCGACAGAAACCAGCAGCGGGCGATGGCCGCCTTTTTTCAACCACGCAGCCAGCTTGCCAGAGGTCGTGGTCTTGCCGGAGCCTTGCAGACCCGCCATGAGGATGACTGTTGGCGGTTGCGATGCGAACTTGAAACGCGCTGTGTCGGTGCCCAGCATCGCGACAAGTTCATCCCGAACAATCTTGATGACTTGTTCCGTGGGGGAAAGCGCGGTC
>JAJZCA010000366.1 GCA_021798735.1 Acidobacteriota bacterium
TCTCAAAAAATCGGGCAGCCTTGGCTTGCGTGATCGTACCAACCAGGACAGATCCTTGAGGAACTGCCAGAGTGTGGTCCGGCTGAAAGATCGGCTCGGCGACGACTGCCTCAAACGTATTTCCCTTCTTCTCATTCGCGGAACTAATGGTTTGCTGCAAGTAGGCGGTCAAATGCCACGCCAATTTATCCTCTGATTTTGTCACTGCGGAAGACGGCGATTTTTCGCCAGGTTTGGGTACTGCGGCGGACGCAGTCGTCGAATGGCTCTTCGCAGTTCCAGAAGCTTTCGTTTCCCTCAGAGCGAGCGGCTGGGCCAACGTGACGGTCCACATGGTTGCCGATTCGATCCTCTCCGGGTGATACGGAAGCTGGTGGTAGAACAACTGAACCAGCCGGTCTTTGCGTCCAGGAGCGGTCACGAATGCGGCAGCGTCCTTTGCCCCTTGTTTGACCTGACTGAGATGTCTGACGATAAACGAATGCGATTTTTTGGAGGCCGACGCGGAGAGATGCAACACTGGCGCACCGTCCGTGGCGTTGCTGCTGACAATTTTTTGGATCGTCCCGTCAGGAAGAACCAGTTGATCGAAGTGAACGACGGGAATGTGAAATGGCGTGAAGTCTCCCCAGAGCCGGGAGCGGATACGACGACTACGGTCTGGGTTGAGCGCAACCACCCTACCGCGCAAAACACTGCCCGCCGGTATCGCCAATTTGTTTTTCGCGTACACCGGGTATATCAGGTGGCCATCTATGGGCTTTCCTTTTTTCATGGGAACGTGTTTGCCCAGTTGAACCGGCAACGGGGTGCCCGTAGGAACCTGAATCGAGGTCTCTTGCGCGAACACCCCGCACCCTGTCACGATCAGCGACAGCAACACAGAAAAACGCAGCGGCGTGCGAGTGTCGTTCATACGGACTTGAAAACTCGATTGCTCTTGTCGAGCATTCCAGGAATTCGGAAACCGCCTACGCAAATTGACGTGATGCTTTCCGCCTTTATGGTTTCACAGTTGCTCGACTGTCCACATCGACGGCGACCGTTTTTCCTACACGCAGGATAAAGGTACTCGGGTCTTTCAGTCCCCATTGAACGTAAGGCACGGTGAATTGGGTAGATGCGCGCAGTGTGTTATCCGGTTGTGGCATTACATGTACCTGCAATTGCAACGGATGATCTTCACCATGGAGATGAAAGATTCCATCCACGGCGATCCACTGGTCTTTGCTGAAATCAAAGTTGCCGGAAGCGTGCGTCGGTCGAAAACTGATTTCTGGATACCGATCGCTTTGAAGAACATCCTTCTGCATTTTCTCATCTCTGGCCCGATCCTCGCTTTCACCGCTTTTGGCGTCGATCATAATCAGGCCATCGGCGATCCCCGTAGTTGGATTCAGATGAATGAGCCCACTCTTCAGCGTAAATGTGCCACGAGCGGTGTGAAGCACAGCCTGCAGCGTCCAGTGAATCGAGGTTTCCGCGGAATCGAACGACACGGCGATTGGACCGTGTGTGTCAGTGACAGCGAGTATCGCCGATGGCGATACGAGGAGGCATAAGAGCGGGAGAGCTGTAGCGAGGCCTTTGCAAATAAGTTTGCAGCGAGAAATGCGTTGCATCTTTTCTCCCATGAATAGTTGTCTCCTTAGTACAGGCTTGCCTCAAGAAAACTCCAGCCGATCCGAATTCCTTGGCGCATCGCGAAACGCTGCATGCTCTCCGCGCCAACATGCACGGAGAGTAGCTGTCGAAAATAATCCGGGTGGGACGACAACGTCTTGATGGCGCGGCCTTGCATTTGCGGCCAACCATCCATCCATAACATCAGCCGGCTCATCGCATGCGGAAGCCTCCCAATCTTTTGGTGCGCACGACTGTAGCGTCCTAAATTTCCCTGCTCTACGGCGTTCGCCAGCGAGACAGCTTGACGGAACGATACCGCAAGACCTTCACCAGTAATCGCATCGGGCGATCCAGATGCATCGCCGATAAGTGCGACAGACTGGGTGGCAACCCGGCGGAGCTTCCTGTTGGCGGAAATTCCGCCGCGAAGCTTCGACATCGTCGGCACACCTTGAAGTTTGGCGGCGACTGCCGGAAACGCTTCAAGAAAATCCCCTTGCGCAAGCTTTGGATTTCTGGTGATAAAGACGACACACACGCTGTCTGCAGCAATCGGAGTTACATAGACCTGGCCCGAAGCACCCCAATGCACCTCCACATATTCGCTCCAGGGAGCAATGTTGTAATGACGACGGAAGCCAAAACGAATGTTCTCCCGTTGGACGCCACCCAGGCCAGCCCATTTCCTGACGCTCGAAGCCTGCCCATCGGCGCCGACCAGATACCGAAAAGAAATTTTCTTGCCATTGACAAGAGCGGATCGACTGTCAAGCAATCTGGCTCGACTGCTCCACAGCACCGGCACACCTGCTTCGCGGGCGCGATCGGCAATCAGTCTATGCAGTTTTGTGCGTCGCACCCCAATACCCATGCCGTTGGGAAAGTCTGCATGGACATGATGCTCAAGGTTGTTGAAGCGGATGCCCCGAAAACGATGACCTTCCTGTTCCGCGATGTTCAGACCCAGTTCACGCAGAGAAGCGAGTGCATCGGGCATCAGCCCCTCGGCGCAACCTTTGTCGATTGCCGGTTCCATCGCTTCGACCACAAGACAATCGATGCCTTTTTGCCGAAGCGCAATTGCCGCCGCCAACCCCGCGGGGCCACCGCCGAGGATGAGAACGTCCGTCGTATCTTTTTCGTTTGTCATTGTTGATGTCAATATGGTTGCAAGAACCCTGCTCGGGGCTATGTCGTGGTCGTGGAGAGGAGAGGATTCATTCTCAAGACTGATCGTATTGTGGAGATCTTAAAATGCAAGAAACGCACTTCGCCTCTTGGCGTTAGCGAAGCCAAAGGTAAGACCCCCAGATGAGAAGGAAGCCCAAAACAGCAATAACGGCTACAACATAGAGGATATACGAGAAAGGAATGTCTCGATCGTCAACCATGAAAACTCCAGCTCCAATACCGTTGGACAGGGCCGCCTAAAAAATGTCACGATGCAATCCCTGATCACACTTCCCTATGACGCGATTCTTGTTATGTCTTAAGCCATTAAGAGTTAAAAGTCAAAACCAGGGCCGCACTTCCTGCGGCTGCCCTTCCCTTTTCAGGAGAGACCGGAGTCATTACAATTTGATTTGGGGACGCCAACAGGTGGAGTGGTACAGATGACAAGCAAACGATTGAAAGGACTCCAGGGAAAACTTCTGCCGACCGCAAGTGAATTGCGGTTATTGCAGATCCTCTGGGAAAACGGCGAAGCAACGGTCGAGGGCGTTGTCAATGCACATCCCACCAGAAGCCGACCCAACTACAAAACCACCCAGACATTGCTGCGCATTATGGAAGAGAAGGGATTCATTGCGCATGAGAACAGGGGTAGGGTTTTCGTCTTTACGCCATTGATCTCACGAAAAACAATTGACAGAATGTCCATCCAGAGCTTGCTTTCGCAAAACTTTGGCGGCTCCCCGACCGGGT
>JAJZCA010000367.1 GCA_021798735.1 Acidobacteriota bacterium
TTGTCATCCGTCCGTTGTCGCGTATCCCGCGGTCTTCCTCCGCGGCCCTGAAAATCCCAAGTTCTAATTCAGTAACGCACTGATGATCGCCACCAGCTCGGTTGCATCGACCGGTTTTTCCAGGTAGATGTCCGCCTGCGGCTTGGCGGCGCGAAACGCTTCCGTGCAGTATCCCGATACGACCACCACCGGGACCTGCGTCCCCGACTTCGCCGCCAGTAGAATCTGTCTTCCGCTCTCTTCGCCCAACTTCCAGTCCGTCACCACAGCGTCAAACGCGTCGCGTTGCAGCAACGCGATGGCTTCATTGGCGGAGATGCTGGTGGTCACCGAATGACCCGCGCGTTCAAGGATGGTCTTCTTCAACGCAACTGCTGCCGGCTCATCGTCCACGCATAATATGTTGGCCATCGCAAGTCCCTCTTTCTTCTCGGGCCGTTAGGAGAAGCTTGAAGAAAATTGCCAGCACGATCCATCCCCCCCAGCGATTTCCAGCACACAATAGGTCCGCTAACGTAACTTTTCTGCAACCGATTTCGCCTGAGTAAATAGATACAAGTAATCCGGACCGCCCGCCTTGGAATCTGTTCCCGACATGTTGAAGCCGCCGAACGGATGAGCTCCCACCATGGCACCCGTACATTTTCGGTTGAAATACAAATTGCCGACGTGAAAATCTTGCCGAGCCCTCGCCAATTTCTCTCGCGATTGCGAATAGATCGCTCCGGTCAGGCCAAATTCCGTGTTGTTTGCGATTTCCATTGCGCGCTCAAAATTCTTCGATCGGATCACCGCCAGCACTGGCCCAAAAATCTCTTCCTGCGCCAGCCGCGCATTCGGCGCAATGTCGGAGAAAATCGTCGGCTCGACATAATAGCCCTTCTCCGGCGTTTCAATCGCGTTGCCGCCCGCCACCAGACGGCCCTCCTGCTTGCCGATCTCGATATAGCGCAGCATCGATTCATATTGGGACTGGTTCACCACCGGCCCCATCGCCGCATTTTCCGCCGGGTCGCCGACCTTCAACTGCTTGGCCAGCTCGCGCAATCTGTCCACGAAAATGTCGTAGATCTGATCGTCGACAATCGCACGGGAGCAAGCCGAACATTTCTGCCCACTGAATCCGAATGCCGAGTTCAGGACCCCGGTCACCGCCGCATCCAGATCGCAATCCGCTTCCACCAGAATCGAATCTTTTCCGCCCATTTCCAGGATGGTTCGCTTGATCCATATCTGGCCTGGGCGCGTCTGCGCTGCGCGCGCATGAATGTCCAGCCCAACTTCCTTCGAGCCGGTAAACGCAATGAAGCGCGTCTTCGGATGTTCCACAATTGCATTGCCGAACGTGGCGCCAGAGCCGGGGCAAAAGTTCACCACGCCCGGAGGCATGCCCGCTTCTTCCAGCAAACTGAAAAATCGCGCCGCAATCGTGGGCGAATCGCTCGACGGTTTCAGGATGACGGTATTTCCTGTGACCACAGCCGCCGCCGTCATGCCGGCCATAATTGCCAGCGGAAAATTCCATGGCGAAATCACCGCGCCGACGCCCAGCGGAATATACAGCAACTCATTTCGTTCACCGGGATATTGAATCGGCGTCTTCGCCGCGGCCAGCCTCAGCGCTTCCCGCGCATAAAACTCCAAAAAGTCGATGGTCTCGCCAACATCGGCATCCGCCTCGCCCCAGTTCTTACCCACTTCATAGGCCAGCCACGCGCAAAAATCCAGCTTGCGCTCGCGCAGCAATTCCGCCGTCCGCAGCAGCAGCGACACGCGCTCCTCCACCGGAGCGACCCGCCAACCTTCATACGCGGACAGCGCCGCCTGCATCGCAACTTCGGCATGACCGGCGTCGGCCTTCTGATGCACACCCACCACCTGCGACGGGTTGGATGGATTCAGCGATCGAATCTTGCCCTCGGTGCAAATCCGCCGTCCTCCGATTACCAGGTCATATTCCTGGCCCAACTGGTCCGAGACGCGAACCAGCGCCTGCCGCATCGCTCGTGCGATATCTTCCCGGCTGAAATCCAGGAAGGGTTCATTGCGAAATTCGCCCTTCGGCGTACGAACGGGAATCACTGTCGATAACTCAAGGGTCGCCATACAGCCCTAGTGTAGACCAGCCCCGCTTTTCCTGCCCGTGACGCCCGCTACACCCCCCCTCCGATTTTTGCTTCCCGGAAACCAGACCCCAATCCTCGACACACCCGCACCATGCGCATTCCCTCATAGGTCTTCCCGAACTTGCTGCTACGATGGTTGGCAAGTATTCGACAGACCTCATTGAGGCACCAATTTCCTTATGCGATCCAATCCTGTTCTCCGCTTCATGGTTGGCTTCGTTTTTTGTTTTTTTTCGCTGCTTGGGTTCTCCGGCCATTGCCTTGCGCAAGGTCTGCCTCCCGCTGCGCCCGCGACACCGCCGGAACACACTCTCACAATCCCGTTCGCGTCGAACCCACAGCCCACCCCCCAAACCACTCCCCAGGGCACGGCTCCCGACTACTCGAAGGAGGCCTACGTGATCGATCGATACGACATTTCTGCCACCTTTCAGGCGGAAGGCACCTGGCAGCAGGTAGCCACCGTCGTCGTTCAGGTCACCTCGCAGGCGGGCATCCTTCAGTTCGGCAACCTCTCCATTCCCTATGAATCGCGCAATCAGAAGGTGGAGTTCACCTACATCCGCATCCGCAAACCGGACGGCTCGATTGTCGAAACGCCTTCCGCCTATACCCAGGACATGCCGGCCGGCGTAACACTGCAAGCGCCCATGTACAGCGATCTGCACATCAAGCAGGTTCCCGTCACCAATCTCAACCCCGGCGACACGTTGATGTATCAGTACAAAATCGATCAGTTTCAGCCTGAGGTTCCGAATCAGTTTTGGCTGGCGCAGAATTTCTTCAAGGCAGGAATTGTCCTCGAGCAACACGTAGAGATCCGCGTCCCGTCCTCGAAATACGTCCAGGTGCAAAGCGCAGACGTACAGCCCACAATCCGCCGCGAGGGTGATGTCACTGTCTACGACTGGAAAACTTCGCATCTGCACCCCGAACCAAGCGATCGAAAATCTCTAGCCCTCAAGGCCGATGAAAAGCCGTCGATCCAGCTGACAACCTTTGAAAACTGGCAACAGGTCGGAGATTGGTACCGCGGTCTGCAATCGTCCCGCGTCGTCGTCACGCCCGCGATTCAGCAAAAAGAACAGGAACTCACCAAAGGCCTCACCACCGATGATGCCAAACAGCGCGCCATCTACGCCTATGTCGCCACGCAGTTTCGCTACATCGGCCTGTCCTTCGGCATCGGGCGCTATCAACCCCACTCCGCCGACGAAGTGCTGCAAAATAAATTCGGCGACTGTAAGGACAAGCACACCCTGTTCGCCACACTCATGAAGGCCGCCGGCTACGACGTTTCGCCCGCACTGATCGGCAGCACCGCCAAGCTGGATGAAAGCATTCCCTACCCCGGCCAGTTCGATCACGTCATTTCCCTGTTGCGCCAGGGCGATAAAGAAACTTGGCTCGACACCACTGAAGA
>JAJZCA010000368.1 GCA_021798735.1 Acidobacteriota bacterium
ATGCCGGTATTCGCCCGTCTCAGTGAATACGAACCTCATACACGCCTTCATGACAAAGCCGCTGGAATATGGCTCGATGCGTTCGAGGCCGATTGGTGGACCCTTGATCTGATACGCACCCTTCATGCACAGAAAAAGAAGGTTGCCATTGTTTCTCCCGAACTCCATGGGCGCCGCCATGAAGCCGTCTGGCAAATGTTGCGAGACCAGGCGCCCGAAATCACGATGGGATTATTTTTGTGCACCGACTTTCCAGATGACGCGGAGCGCTTCTTCACTCAATACGTCGCGTGAAAGCTTTGTGTCCAGCGCCAGCCAGCAATGAGGCGATCGCGAACAAGTGGCAAACAGAGAAATGACAGCCAATCAAACCGACACAGCTATCCTTATTCCCATACATCGCCCAAAGTTTAACTGGCTGGTATCCTTTCTCAACAGCCTGGCGCTATACGACATGCCGGCCGATGCCAGAGTGATGCTGATCGCAAGCGATCGTGGCGATTTTGAGTACTTTGCTGCAGCCTTGTCCTATCACCCCCTATCGAAGCATCTTATGGTCCTCAATGCTGCCGACTGGATTGCTTCTCACTTTTCAAATGCACTTCTGGAGCGACTCCGGGACAACGCAGAAGGGGCCATCATCAATCTGAAAAAGATGATAGGTCTACAATGGGCCCTGGAAAACGGAGCACAGTACGCACTTTGTCTGGACAGCGACGTTCTGGCCGTAGCCGGTGTTACCCAGCTTTATGAAGTCGCCAAAGTCAACCACCAGAAAGCACTGTATCTTGGCGCAAGTATAGAAGGGGTTGAAAATTGCGAACTGCTCAATCGCATCATTCGCGAAACGGCCAGCCTATTCGCGCCGGACGAGCAGAAGGCTATCGCCGAGCTCACTTCTGGCCATACCCTTTATACCTGGTACGGCGACCTGCCGGTGTTTGCCAGAGAAGAACTTGTCGCCTTCTTCGAGTATATGCAGACCGTCCACGGGTCCATGGAAGGATTTTTGAGCGCGCTCAAATGGGGCACATTCGATCACATGCTCTATGTGTATTTCCGAATATGCTGCCGCGGCGCCCATATTTTCGACTACCGCAAGAAACTGCGCATAAGCGCTTTGCCAGAGTTTCTAAGTCCGCGTGAGCTCTTCATTATTAGCATGAAATCCGCGTATGAGGTGGGCTGGATTGGCGCCTCTGCGGCTTATGATCATCCGGAAGCGTTCCGGCTACTTCCCAAACTCTGTCTCCTGTCTCACTTTGACCGGATTTAAAGACGCATATTCCGCACTATGCGGCGTCCTGATGCAGCATTTTGCTGATGGATCGGACATTGTAGGCCGGCACAGCAAGCACCCGAGCGCCATCCCTGATCACGCTATTCAGCACCGGACAGACGAAAAGAGCATCGCCGACTGCCAGCTCGTCGCGAGACCGCCTCAGTGACTCTCCCGTCGCCGCAATAAAATGCGCAGTAGAACGAAAAATATAGGTTCCCGCTGATGCGTGGGAAGAAATCACCTGCTTCTCTGCCGCAAAAGCCACCGAGCCTTCCTGGTTAAAGCGAAAATAGCTGTAGCAGGCATCGTCGTCTTCAAAGTATGTGACCAAAGCGTTTGCCGAGGGATCCGCGCCAAAGCAGGCTTCGGCATCGAGGTCCACATCATAGAGAATATCGGCAAGATCAATAATTAGCGGTTCCTCGAGTGCCGAAATTGCGGCCGCGCCGGCCAGAGCCGAGAGCAGTGCCCCCCGAGTCAGATGCGACAGCGTTACAATCCGGCATCGCGGAAACCAGTTGCGTACTGCATCGCGAAGAATTGCGTATTCGGCTCCCTCACGCAGTACAAAGACCAGATCGTCTGCGCCAAGACGCCCGGATCGCCACCAGGGCCTGGTTTGCAACGTGCGTTTGAGCACGGGCTCACCATCAACCAGATAGCACCCCAAAAGCCCGTGGCGGGGATGGGTGAGCTGCGGCCCGGCCAGGGGCACTATACATTGCATCGCCCTATGCCCGCGCATGGGCAGCTTGGGCCCCAATCAATTGCAGATAATTTACGAGGTCCTCTGGAACACCCAAACCATGCATCGCGTCCGCACCGACAACGTGGACACCGATGCGGCCCCCGTTCGCGACCACATGGTTGTAGACCGGACAGGTATAAAACTCATTATTCACCCTCTCATTGCGCGCAATCATGTCAACGGCGCCGGACACGAAATCACGACCGTGGGCAAAGAGATAGATACCCACTGTAGCGAGTTGAGATATCGCGCGCTTCTCGGCAACCTCAACCACCAGGCCGTTCCCGTCAGTCTTTGCAAAGGACCACTTGGGATCACGCGCACGATCCTCAAAGCACAGAATCAAGCCATCCAGACCACGACTCCAGCACTCTGAAACAAAGTCGGTGCAAGAAAAATCGACAAGCTGGTCGCAGTTTGCGATGAGTAACGGCGTCTCGTCGTCAATCATCTCACGGGCCTGCAGAACTGTGCAGGCGGTGCCTTCCGTCGGGCCATCGATGGAGACTATTTCCACGTTGCCCAGCTCTCGCAGCCGACGGATTGTATCCGGTTCTGCCGCGATGTGCTCCTTCCGCGCGAGCAGGATGTAGCGTGCATCCTCGAGCGCCAGATTTGCCATTACCGTCTCGATCATCGTGCGGCCGGCAACGTCGATAAAGGGTTTGGGCTTAATGTAGCCGGCACGTACGAAACGGCTGCCCTCCCCGGCCATCGGAATTACGACGTTGACCCGGCGGCGTCTTGCTGTCGAAGTGTTCGATGTCCGTCCACGCTGCGATACGCGTTCATATTCCATCACCTTCTGTGGCGAATAGAAACTGTGATACGCGCCGGACGAGATCTTGTGCGTGGCAATCTTACGCCCGTCCAGAACTAGGTTGTTAAGCGTCTGGGAAATGTAATAAACCCCGTTGATATCGGAATCATATTCCAGTGTCCGAAGAGCCGACTCCACAAACAGCGCGCCAGTTCTGTAATAGTAAAATCCGGCAATGGCATTGCGACTTATAACACGCTTTTCGGCCGCCTCTTCGACAAATCCCGACTCATCCAACCGCACAAAGGACCAGCGCGGATGTAAGCTTTCAAAAACTACCACCGCGGCATCGCAGCCGCTCTCCTCGGAGCGAACAGCCATAAGTCCGAGATCCGCGTTGATAATTTGGTCGCCATTGGTGATCACCAATGGCTGGTCTGCCACAATGTGGTCTATCGCCATCAGGGCCGAACAGAGCGCGCCCTTGGTCGGGCGATCCAGACGGACAATCGTACAACGCCCTTCAGTTAGAATCCGCAGCGTCCCATCGAGGGAGAAACGGGTACAGTGTTCGGACTGCGCGACAAAGATAAAGTGCGCGTCGGGAAACTGGCGCCTCAGATTGCCCACACACAGTTCGATCATCGGCGTTCCGGTGATCTCAATTAGCGGCTTAGGAAAGAAGTACTCATCGGTACTGAAAAACTTGTCCTCGCCGGCGATTGGGATAAGGATATTCATAGCGCGCTC
>JAJZCA010000369.1 GCA_021798735.1 Acidobacteriota bacterium
CGGCGGGGCCACGCTGCGCGCCGTCGCGCCGGGCATCTCAGAAGCGTTGATTACCACCGCCGCCGGCATCTTTGTCGCCGTACCCGCCGTGATGGGATACAACCAACTTACCAGCCGGTTGCGAGAGTTAGGCGCGCGCCTCGATGACTTTGGCCGTGAACTCCTGAACACGATTGAAGAGTTGCAGGCCATGCCGGCCCCCTCGGCGGAGGAATACGCGCGTCAGCGGGAGGTACCGCGTGGCCTACACCGCTAAGAACGGCGGCACGCAAACAGCGCTTTCCGACATCAACATTACGCCGCTGGTGGATGTGGTGCTGGTGCTGCTTGTCATCTTCATGATCACCGCGCCGGTGTTGCAGTCCGGCATCCAGGTCGCTGTTCCCAGAACAAAAACCGTCAAACAGATTACCCAGCAGCGCACCGTGGTGACCATCGACAGCCAACAGCGCGTCTATCTGGATGACAAGCCAGTGAACGTAAACGATCTGCCGCAATTGTTGCTGCAGAAAGATGGCCGCACCACCCCGGCGAATCGGATCATTTATTTGCGCGCCGATCAGAAGGTCCCCTTTGGCGCTTTCGCATCCGTCATGGATGCAGTCAAGCAGGCCGGCATCACCAACATCAGTATTGTGACGCGGCCCATCGAATCCTCACCGGCTGGGCAATAAAGACGATGCCATATATTCACGAGACATGGGACCAGCACGAACCGATCGTCGGCTCATGGTTTGGCTCGTTTGCGCTGCACGCGGTGCTGGCGGCGCTGATGGTTTCGTCGACGATCTACCTGCATAGTTTGCATGACAGCCGCTGGGGTCAGATCAGTTCCGGCGAGACCATCAGCGCCACGCTGGTTTCCGCCGCTCCAACGCTGCCGTTGCCCAGCCCACAACTCAACACAGATTCTGTATTGGCAACGCAGACACCCAGCCCGGCCCCTTTAATTCCAGAGAAGCAGGCTGCGGCGGCACCCGATCTAACCGCAATTCCGATTCCGGCCCGTCCGAAACACATCAAGACGATTGCCCCCAAAGCTACACCCGCTCCGCCAAAATATGTACAGCCAAAGCAACAGCAGGACCGCGCGAACTATGGTGAAGCCGCGCCGTCCAGTATTCCCACGTCCATTTCAACCTCCGCCGACAAAAGCGTGGTGGTACAGAATGGCGACTTCGGTTCTCGGTTCGGCTGGTACGTCGATGTGATCAAGCGGACCGTATCGCAAAACTGGTACAGCCAACTGGCGGACCCGAAAGCGTCCATGGGGCATTCGGTGGTCGTCACTTTTACAGTGCATCGCGACGGTTCGGTCAGCGCCCCCCGCATCGCTCAGCCCAGCGGCGTGCCCTCGCTCGATCTCTCGGCGATTCAGGCGGTCGAGCGCGTCGGTGCTTTTGGTCCGTTACCCGCGGGATATGCCGGAAGTTCGGTTTCAGTCGCCTATACCTTTACGTATGACCAGAGTACGCGGCCGTAATTTTCTTCGAAATTGCACCGGGAAACATGGATAATCGACAGAAATGGAACAATCTGACGATTTCTGCGATTGAAATATCTTTTTTGCGCAGCCAAAATTCGAACCTACACGCCAAATGGAGTGCACAATGGAAGCTTCCCCGAGTTTTGCTCATAAGCAAGCCGTCCGCCTTCTCTTTACCGTCCTGCTTCTGGCCACGACGCTGGCGTCGGCGCAGGATTGGGTGCGTACCGGCACCAATCTCGGCGCACAAAAAATTCGCCTGGCAGCCGCCGACTTCAAATTGGTCGGGAATGACCCCGCGCTTAGCACCGCCCAGCTTACCTTCAACCAGGTGCTGTTTTCCGATCTCACGAACGCCGGCATCTTCGACATGGTTTCGAAGAGTCTGGCCCCGACAACGACGCCAGGCTCTCCGCAGGAGGTCAACCTTTCGCAGTGGAGTTCGCCTCCCGCCAACGCCGCCATGGTGGCCTTCGGCTCCATCAGCGTGCAGAACGGCCGCGTGATTGTCTTCGGCTGGCTTTTCGACGCGAAAAATACCCAGTCGGCCCAGGTCTTAGGCCAGCAATATAACGAAGCGCTGACGGCCGATACAGCTCGCCATATTGCGCATGAATTTGCCGACGCCATTATTGCGCGGCTCGGGGGTGGCATCAACGGCATCGCGGAAAGCAAAATCTTCTACGTCTCCGATCGCAGTGGAAATAAAGAAATCTGGGAGATGGATTATGACGGCGCCAACCAGCACCAGATCACCCACATCAGCTCCATTTGTCTCTCTCCGCGCATCTCGCCCGACGGGAACCGCCTGGCATTCGATGAGCTGAACTCTCGCGGCGGCAACATCCGTATCTATTCGATGAACCTGCACCGCCTGGTCAGCTTTCCCATCCATGACGGAACGGACTATTCTCCCGCGTGGTCGCCCGACGGCAATAACCTGGCCTTTTCTTCCTCGCGCAGCGGCGATCCGGAAATCTGGGTTACCTCGGTCGCCGGCTTCGGCCTGCGCCGCATCACCGCGTATCGCGGACCGGATGTTTCGCCCGTGTTCAATCCCAAAACCGGCGATCAGATTGCCTGGATCAGTGGCCGTACAGGTTTGCCGCAGGTCTACATTATGAGTTCCGACGGCACCAATGTGCAACGCATGACCGATGGGGGATATGCAACTTCCGTCTCCTGGTCGCCGAATGGGCAGTTTCTTGCCTTCGCGTGGTCTCGCCACTACGGACCGGGCGCTCCCGGCGGACAAGACATCTACGTCATGGACATCGCCAGCCACCGCTGGGAACAACTGACGCACGATATCGGCCGCACCGACTTTCCGTCTTGGTCTCCCGATGGCCGTCACATTGTCTTTCAGCGCACAGTGCATGGCCACAGTGAGATCTGGACCATGTTGGCCGATGGAACGGGACAGCAGGCTTTGACCACGGTTGGAAATGGCCATATGCCGAACTGGAGTTGGAAATAAGAAAATCCTGCGATGAGAAATGCGCATGCACTTGTTTTTTCGTTCTACACTACGTAACGAAGGAAGGTTCTGAGGAGGACCGATGAAGAACTATAAGAAGAATTCCGCGCTTGCGATTGCAGCACTGGCTGCTTTCCTGATTACCACTGGCTGCCATCACAAACAGGCCGCAGTACCGGAACCTCCGGCGCCGCCGGCTGAATCCGCACCCGCACCAACCGCCAGCATTACCGTCACTCCGAACACAATCACTCCCGGCCAGAGTGCTGCGCTCAACTGGACAACCACCGACGCTACGGATATCTCGATCGACGGCATCGGCGCGGTGGAAACGAGCGGCACCAAAACGGTCAGCCCATCCGAGACGACTACCTATCATCTGGTAGCGCGCGGCAACGGCGGATCGACGGATGCGACCGCAACCCTGACTGTGGGCCAGGCGCCACCTCCTCCGGTCGTCTCAACAGCGCTGACGGAGTCGGAATTTGAACAGAACGTCAAGCCGGTATTCTTCGACTACGACGCCTACAGCATTCGTCCGGACGCGCAGTCTGTCATCGCCCAGGAC
>JAJZCA010000370.1 GCA_021798735.1 Acidobacteriota bacterium
ATATCGTCGGAGCCTGACAGCGTTCCCGTCTGCACAAAATCGCTCACCGCCTTTGCAGAGACTGCCGTGGTCGCCGCTTCCGAGGCAGGCACGGCAAGATGGAAGTATCCCCAGTCGATGCGCAGATCGTCTCCAGAACGATTCAGCACCCGCTGATCGCGCGAGCCAACGTTCAATACTGTAAGTCCTGTCGTCTGCGAGCGTCCCCACGTCACCTTCTCGTCGGCGGTGTTGACGGCGATGACCGGATCGACGTCCAGCAGCACGCTCACGGTGTGGCTCTGCCCATCTGTGCTTGCCACTGTCCACGTGAGATAAGTGACCGGACGCGAAAGTACGTCGAGATCTTGCGGAAAAGCGGGCGTGAAAAAGGTAAGTGTCAGGCGCATCCCGCCGCCTTCCAGCGTATAGACAGTGTGGGTAGGCTCTAATTGGAGCGACGTCTGCCGCAGCGCGGGAACGGCATGCGGCCGGTCACCCATGTAGCGCCATGTTTTTCCGTCAATGCGGATCAGACCGATCAGCGGCTGCTCGGTTCCCGTCCAGTGGCGGGTGGGCCCGTCGGTAATTCGGCCATTCATCGACCAGATGCTGAAGTATGGATTGTGAACTACGAGCGGAACCGCAGGTGGCCGTTCCTGAGAGAGGACAAACGGAGTTGTCGCTAACAGGCAGCCAGCAAAAACCGAAAGGGACAAACGTCTCGATAAAACCAATCTCATTGCAACCGCTCCTCAGACCTCTGGTAGCTGCCAGATATCTGTCAGTATTTCACTCCAGCTAAGATCATGAAACTCTTGCGCAGGATCGGCCACTTGCAAAGCAACCGGAAGACCGAGAAAGGTGCGAACCTGGCCATCTTCTCAAGAAACATCGATTTCAAAATGTTGCCGGCCCGTAAAATCGGAGGACTTAAGGATGACCATATCCCCGCTTATCGATCCCATCGATGTATTGCGAATCGGCTGACCATCGCTGGGATGGATATGAACCTGTATGTCCGCTGAGAAGCCTTTGGGAACGTCGAGCGTGACCTTCCATTGACGGTCTGCAACGGCCTTGGTGGACCATTGAATGGTGCCAAAGCGGGTGGGGCAATTGCGCACGGAGATGGTTTTTCCCTGCTTAAACCAGTGTTTTGGGGCAGCCTTTTGCAGATGGCAGATGTCGTGATCACTTTCTTCGTAGCAAAGCAGCCAGCGGAGTCCGAGCGCAGGTTGCAAAACACTGTTCACGACAGCCGAAGAGAAAAACGGGTTGCCCTTGTCCGCGCTTCCGCCAGGAATATAGGCATCCTCGGGCGAATACCGGTTTCCAGAGTCCGCGGCGAAGCAGACCAACCCGTACAGCGCCAGCAGAAAAGGACGGTAGTCCGACTGCCGGATGTGCACGGAAAGTGTTCCGTGGGCCATAAAGTTCGATGTGCGGGCCACATGGCCATCCGTGCCGAGTCCCAGAATCTGCTCCTCGGCAAGGATTCTGTGTTTCAGGTGACCAAGGTCGAGTGCCGAAATTCCCCAGTCGGAAGTGAACCAGTCTTCCATAAAACGATGATTTTCGTAGCTGGAAAGCTCTGTCGGGCTATGCGAGATATCCTGTGGCGTAAAGGGCGTGATGCCCGCCGCACGCATTTTCGTGTCGCACATCTGGAGCGTAGCCTCCAGCGAGCGCTGGATGTTCTGGCGCATTTCCTTGGCGATCGCGTCCAGTTTTTCGGCTTCTGACTCGTACTCCCGCTTTGAGGCTTGTTGCGCGGCAGCCCGCAAGCATCGCACCTGCTCCGTCAAGCCACGCCAAATCCACGCGGCATTCTGATAATAATAAGGATGAGAAGCGGGAAAATCATTATTCGGGTCACCTAAATCAGCTTCCGGCGAACCCCAGATAAGTCCGTAGCGACGGTCGTCCGGAGCATAGTGCGTCTTACTGTACTGGTATCGGGCCAGCACGTAATCCGTCATGCGCCGCAAGACAGGAAGGCGTTTTTCGAGGGCCGGAAGATTGCGCGTATAGAAGTAAGCGCGTGCAGAATTTGCCAAGAAAACTCCTGCGTTGAGCGGCGCTTCAACCTGGTCTTGCGTGTTATAGAGAAAATTCCCATCTGGCAAGATATAGTTGTCCAAATAATATTGGAAGTACGCATCGCTTTCCTCGGTCAGGTTCCATAGCTGTTGCGCCCAAATAAATTCATATTGGGCTACCGGAAACAAAGCATGGCTTCGTTCTGGAATCTTTGTGTAGGCCCCCTCGCCAATTTGGTAGGTCGGCTTCAGGCCACGATAGCTGCACCTTGAAAGCGTAATTCCTGCGCGGGCCGCATCGAGCAGCCATTGATCCGGGATCTCCACCGGCATATTGTCTTCATACAAGCCATGCCAGCGGTTCCATATGCCGACGAGCGCCGCATAGAAACTCGCAGCAGACGAATTCCAGTATCGATCGATAAATTTGCGGCCGTCCGAATCGTGCCAAATCTTCTCGCCTGAAGCTGCATAGCCTTCGGGCAAGAGAAAACGCACGTGCGCCATAGGTTGCGCATCCGTCCCGGGGGGCAATAGAACTATGGTCTCATAGCCTGCCTTGTATCTAGGATTCCACACGGCAATATCGGCAACCGGTAAATATCCGCCCAGCATGGTCCGCTTGCTATAACCGGCGACATAGTCAAATATTTGCGGGTATTCTCCAGGGGCAAGCGCCACCGGATCGAACACAGGCTGCACCTTGTCCGGCGCCCACAGGCCTTCTCCGGCGGGATGATCACGAAGCTCGCGAGACTTGCCGCTGGGATCTAAGGACAGCGATTTGAGCGGACCGGCCTCTTCGTTCGCCACCAGACTGTATCCGATATACTCCGCACCGAGCGCAGCTACATTTTCGTAGGAAGGATCTTCCGCAGATTGCAGAATATAACGGCCTGCAATGTCGGACTGAGGGCCCTCTTCATACGATTGTTCCAGCCGTATTCCGTGACGAGCGTCAGTCGGACGCGGGCGGATTTTAGAAATATCGCCGATCTGCTTGGGAATCAAGGCAATGGTGCCACCCTGCTCTGTAACATAGGCAATTGCGCCACGATGGGTAACATGTTTTTCAAAGACCGCCGTCATGGTCCCGTTGATTTCGCTCATACTCAACAATCGCCAACCATCGATCTGTTCGCCGACTTTTAATTGAACCGACTGCGATCCAGTCCTGGCCAACAAATCCCCAGTGGAAAATTGACTAACCTCTGGCGGCGACTGAAGTGCTTCCTGTTCTCCCGGTAAAAACAAGGAATACTCATTGGCGATTTTTCCGGGAAAATAGCGCCCCTGCGGCAATGCAGGGGCGCTCTTGGTGCCCAGCGCTATTGCGGGGCCAGTCGCGGTTGTAAGTCCTGCTGCACCCAGCAGTTTGAGAAACGTGCGGCGTTCTAGAGTTGACATCGGACTCCTTTCGAAGCAGATATGTGTTAACTTGTTTCTCTAAGAATCTGTTTAAAAACTACGCAAGCCTTCGCAAAAGCAGATGAGCGAA
>JAJZCA010000371.1 GCA_021798735.1 Acidobacteriota bacterium
GCATCGGGAGCGCGCACTGAGTTCCGACCGGCCGATCCTGCGCGGGACGGCGCAGAATCCGGATGTATTTTTCCAGGCGCGGGAGGCCTGCAACTCCTACTACCTGGCGTGTCCGACCATCGTGCAGGACATCATGGATCGCTTCGCCGCGCAGACCGGTCGCAGCTATCGCCTGTTCGACTATGTCGGCGCTCCGGACGCGGACCGCGTCATTATTCTGATGGGCTCCGCCGCCGGCGCGGTGGAGGAAACCATCGATCGCCTGAACCAGCAGGGCGAGAAGATCGGCCTGCTGAAAGTGCATCTGTATCGCCCGTTTGCCGCGGACGCGTTTCTTGCAGCCCTCCCCAAAACCGTGCGGTCGATTGCCGTTCTGGATCGCACCAAGGAGCCGGGCGCGCTCGGCGAACCGCTGTACCAGGATGTCGTCACCAGTTTCAGCGAAGCGTTTTCCAATGGCAGCGCGCCGTTCGCGCAGCAGCCGCGCATCATCGGCGGCCGGTATGGACTCTCCTCGAAAGAATTCACCCCGGCAATGGTGAAGGGCGTCTTCGACGAGTTGAAAAAGCCGCACATGAAGAACCACTTCACCATTGGCATACAGGATGACGTGACGCACACCAGCCTGGCCTACGATCCGGGATTTTCCACGGAAGATCCGCGGACAGTGCGAGCGCTGTTCTACGGGCTCGGTTCCGACGGCACGGTGGGCGCCAACAAAAATTCCATCAAGATCATCGGCCAGGAGACGCCAAATTTCGCGCAGGGATATTTTGTCTACGACTCGAAGAAATCCGGGTCGGTGACGACTTCGCATCTGCGCTTCGGTCCCGATCCAATTCGCTCCACATACTTGATCAGCCGGGCAAACTTTGTGGCCTGCCATCAGTTCTCGTTTTTGGAGCGGATGGACGTGCTGGAAGCGGCCGCTCCTGGGGCGGTATTTTTGCTGAACGCGCCGTACGGTCCGGAAGATATCTGGAGACATTTGCCTAGAACAGCTCAAGAGGCAATCCTAAAGAAGCAGTTGAAGTTTTATGTGATCGATGCGTACACCGTAGCGCGCGAAGCCAAGATGGGCAACCGCATCAACACCGTGATGCAGACCTGCTTTTTCGCCATCAGCGGCGTGTTGCCCAGCGACCAGGCGATTCAGCAGATCAAGAAAGCCATTCAGAAGACCTACGGCAAACGCGGCGACGCGGTGGTGCAGGAAAACTTCGCTGCCGTCGATGCCGCCGTGGCCCACCTGCATCCAGTCACGCTGCCGGAAAAGATTACCGCGTCGTTCGACATACTGCCCATCATTCCCGCAGCCGCTCCGGCGTTTGTACACGATATATTGGGTGTGATCGCCTCTGGACACGGAGATGCGTTGCCGGTCAGCGCACTGCCGCCGGGAGGCACCTTCCCAACCGGCACGGCAAAGTGGGAGAAACGCAATATCGCCCAGATGATTCCCGTGTGGGACCAGGACCTCTGTATCCAATGCGGGAAGTGCGTGCTGGTCTGCCCGCATGCGGTGATCCGTGCCAAGGTCTACGACCAGGCGATGTTGCAGCAGGCCCCGTCGACATTCAAGAGCGCCAAACCGAAATGGCGCGGCATGGAACAGGAACTCTATACGCTGCAAGTTGCGCCGGAAGACTGCACCGGCTGCCGTATCTGTGTTGAGGTTTGCCCGGTCAAAAGCAAGAGCGAAGCCAAGCACAAAGCCATCAACATGGAAATGCAGGCTCCGTTGCGCGATGCGGAAGTGGCGAACTGGAACTTCTTCGAAGCTCTGCCATCGGTGGATCGCAGCCGCCTGGCGCATACCCAGGTGAAAGACATTCAACTGCTGGAGCCGTTGTTTGAGTTTTCGGGTGCCTGCGCCGGTTGCGGCGAGACGCCGTACATCAAGCTGTTGACGCAGCTTTTTGGCGATCGCCTCTACATTGCCAATGCGACTGGCTGTTCGTCCATCTATGGAGGCAACCTGCCCACGACTCCGTATACGACCAACAAGAGCGGACGCGGGCCAACCTGGTCGAACTCCTTGTTTGAGGACAACGCGGAATTTGGCCTGGGCATGCGGCTGGCGCTGAACCAGCAGAAAATTTATGCGGAAGAATTGCTGGTGCGCCTGGCCCCGATGATCGGAGACGTGCTGGTGACGGCGGTCTTGACGGCCAGGCAAACCACGGAAACCGAGATTGAGGAGCAGCGGGAACGCGTGCGTTTGGTGCGGGAACGGCTGGCCGCAGTCGATTTGAAGGGGGGACGCAGCCTTTCTGAGCGGGGGCCTCACGTCAGCGAGTTGATCGATCCTTCCGATGTTCGCAGCCTGCTGGCGATTGCCGATTCTCTGGTGCGGAAGAGCGTCTGGATGGTAGGCGGCGATGGCTGGGCGTACGATATCGGTTTCGGCGGCCTCGACCATGTGCTCGGCTCCGGTCAAAACGTGAAGGTGCTGGTGCTGGATACCGAGACGTATTCGAATACCGGTGGCCAGATGTCGAAGTCGACGCCGCGCGGCGCCGTGGCCAAGTTTGCCGCGGGCGGCAAGACCAACGCCAAGAAGGACCTGGCGATGGAGGCCGTTGCCTACGGTTCGGTGTATGTCGCGCGAGTCGCCATGGGTGGCAGTGACGCGCAAACCGTCAAGGCCTTTCAGGAGGCCGAGGCCTATGACGGCCCAGCGCTGATCCTTGCCTATAGCCACTGCATCGCGCATGGCTACGATCTTTGCTACGGAATGGAGCAGCAGAAAAACGCAGTCCTCTCCGGGTACTGGCCATTGATGCGATATAACCCTGCACTCCGTGAGGATGGTAAGAACCCATTCCAGCTCGATTCCAGACCGCCTTCCATTCCACTGAAGGAATACAGCTATCACGAGGCCCGCTACACCATGCTGGCGCGCAGCAATCCGGAGGTGGCAAAGAAACTGCTGCTGGAAGCGCAGGACGATGTGGAGCGTGAATGGCGCGTCTATTCCGGGCGGGCCGCCATGGCCGGACGTTCTGAATCTCCAAATATCGCTCCGCCGGAACAGGACGGAGAAGTGGTGGCGCTGGGAAAAGGCAAGGACGGAAAATAATGGACCTGACTACCGATTATCTTGGCCTGAAACTGAAAAGTCCGCTGGTGGTTTCTTCTTCGCCGCTGACGGAGTCCGTGGAGAACATTCTGCGCCTGGAAGAGGCCGGAGCAGCCGCGGTGGTGCTGCCTTCGATCTTTGAGGAGCAGCTTTCGCTGGAAGGAAACTCGCTCGACCGCGATATTTCGCGAGGAACGGAATCCTACGCCGAGTCGCTCAGCTACTTTCCGGCCTATGAGGATTATCGCCAGGGTCAGGATGCGTACCTCGGCCTGCTGCACCACGCCAAAATCCGATCCGGAATCCCTGTAATCGCGAGTCTGAATGGGGTGACAGTGAGTGGCTGGGTACGCTTCGCCAAGGAGCTGGAGCAGGCCGGTGCGGATGCTCTGGAGCTGAATA
>JAJZCA010000372.1 GCA_021798735.1 Acidobacteriota bacterium
CTCCTCTGTCGCTGGCAATCCAAACAGATACCGATTTCCTGCTCCGCAGGCATCTGGTTGCATCCTTCCACGATGACCGGGTCCACGCGAGTTTTGAAAAAATATTCGCCGACATTCCTACAGATTCGCGCAACGTAAAGCCGCCCGGACAGCCGTTTACGCTGTGGCAGCTACTCGTGCATCTGCGATTGTGCGTTGTTGACTTTCTGGATGCCTGCAGGATTTTCGGATATGTCGAACTGCCAGTGCCGGAAGGATTTTGGCCGGATGAAAATGCAGTTGCGGACGACGCCGCGTGGGACGCAGATCTGGCCGGATATCACGCTGCCATGCGCGAATTCGAGGTGCTACTGCTCGACCCATCGACGGACTTGTTCACGCCTATCCCGGGAAGCGATGGCCGCACCATTCTGCGCCAGGCGTTAGGCTGTCTGGATCACAACGCCTATCATCTGGGCCAGGCGCTGTTGGTGCGGAGACTTTTAGGAATCTGGCCGGAATGATTGCATCCGTCAGACGGCGATTCTTAGAAATGCCAGACCAGGCCAGTGGAAATGCGCGCAAAGGAATTGGGAACGCCGTGGATTTCAGGCGAGCCAGAGTTGAAGTTTGTGTGCAGCATACCGCCGTCAACTCGAAACGCCAAGCGTGGCGTGATTTGCCGATCGTATCCGGCGCCCACAAACGCAGCAAAGGAATTATTTGAGGTGGCGTAAGGGGTAAGCCCGTCGCTGTTGATGTGCCCGAATCCTACCTGCCCCTCGATGAATGGACGATTTTTGCCGAACGTCCACATGTATTGCGGGCCCACAAGCAAGAAGATGGGTCTTTGCGGCGAGCCGAGGCTGGTGCCGTAGTAGCCGGAGACATCTACTTTCACGCCCAGTCTGTGCCACGAACTATTGTCCAGTTTGTGCCAGGCTCGAAAAGCCAGTCCGGCATCCCAACCGTTCAGCGGTACATGAGAGGTTCCTGGAAAACTGTAATCGTTGAACGAGTTCGAAAGAAAACTGTAGCCGCCGAATGAATCGTATCGGTTGTAGCTCGCCGCATCGGAACCGGCCTTCTGCGCCGAAAGGGCACATGGAAGAGCGATGCACAGCCACAATGAACCAGCTACCTGGAATCGCGAGCAGCGCATTTGCACCTCTTAATTGACTAAGAGATAAACTATCACATTATCAATCGTTTTGGCAGCGGGAATGCTCCTTGCAACTCGGACTGAAAGAGTCCTATAATAAATTTGCCGAGGAAATATCCGCGAACCGGGGCTTGATGATGTCCCTTCGTGGGTCACAGGCACAAAACTATGCTGCGTCTCACCAAAAAATCGGACTATGCGCTGATGGCGCTGAAGCACCTTGCCGAGCATCCCGGCAATCCGACGCAGAGCGCCAAGGACATGGCGGAGGCGTATCACATTCCTCCTCCGTTGCTGGCCAAAATTTTGCAGACATTGGCCCGCTCCGGCCTGGTGATTTCGCACGCTGGACTGCACGGCGGCTATTCGCTGGCCCGTCCGGCGAGCGAAATTACCGCGTTCGAGGTGATTCGCTCGATTGAAGGGCCGCTGTTCATTGCGTCCTGCACCACCAGCCATGGCGACTGCGATCTGCTGAGTTCCTGCATTGTGAAAGAGCCGCTGCGAAAGTTGAACGACACGATCCGCGATTTGTTGAACGATATGCGCATCTCCGATCTCTGCGACGAATCTAAATTGGGAGCGTCGGGATATGCGCGCAGTGGGCAAGCCAGTTCGTTAGTGACATTAGGCCGTATCATGTCGCGCGCGTAGCGGGAGAAGTACTACAAAGTTTTTTGTCGAACAGAGGAGCCTCAATGAGTACCGTTCTAAGTGAGCCGAAATTGCCCGCCGGAGTGAAGTTGCCAATCTACATGGATAACCATGCCACCACGCCGCTCGACCCGCGCGTACTGGAGACGATGCTTCCGTTTTTCACGAACAAATTTGGAAACGCCGCCAGCCGCAACCACTCCTTTGGATGGGAAGCGGAAAAGGCAGTGGACCTGGCCCGAGAACAGATTGCCAAATTGATTGGCGCGACGGCGAAGGAAATCATTTTCACCTCAGGCGCGACCGAGAGCAACAACCTGGCGATCAAGGGGATTGGCGAGATGTACCGCGAACGCGGCAATCACATCATCACCCAGGTGACCGAACATAAAGCGGTGCTGGATACCTGTAAGCGGATGGAGAAGCTGGGCTACCGCGTCACTTATCTGCCGGTGAATGCCGATGGCTTGATTGAGATGGACGATTTGAAGCGCGCCATCGATGACAAAACGATTCTTGTCACCATCATGTTCGCGAATAACGAAATTGGCGTCATCCAGCCGATTGAAGAAATTGGCAAGCTGTGTCACGAGCGCGGCATCCTGTTCCATACCGATGCGGTGCAGGCCGTCGGAAAGATTCCCGTCGATGTGAATGCGATGAACATTGATGTCCTCTCGCTTTCCGGACACAAAATCTACGGCCCCAAGGGTGTCGGTGCGCTGTATGTTCGCCGTCGCAATCCGCGGGTGCAGATTGCCGCGCAGATGGACGGCGGCGGTCACGAGCGCGGCATGCGTTCCGGCACTTTGAATGTTCCAGGCATTGTTGGCCTGGGGATGGCGTGTGAGATTGCTCGACTGGAGATGGCCGAAGAAGCGGCCAAGCTGATCGCCATGCGCGATCGCCTGCGGAAGAAGCTCGAGTCCAATCTGGATTTCATCCATTTGAACGGTTCCATGGAGCATCACCTGCCGGGAAATCTGAACATGAGCTTTATCCACGTGGAAGGCGAATCGCTGCTGATGGGCATCAACGACATTGCGGTTTCAAGCGGCTCCGCCTGTACCTCCGCGACGCTGGAACCATCCTATGTATTGAAGGCGCTTGGCTTGGGCGACGATGTGGCGCATAGCTCCATTCGCTTCGGGCTGGGACGGTTCAACACGCCCGCCGAAGTGGATTACGTTGCCGACAAAGTGATCGACGTGGTGCAGAAACTGCGCGAGCTTTCGCCGCTGTATGAGATGGCGAAAGAGGGCATCGATCTGACGAAGGTCCAGTGGCAGGCGCACTAAGACTGCGCGCAAGTTTTTCAAGTTCACAGTATTTGGAGGAAGTATGGCATACAGCGACAAGGTAATTGAGCACTACAACAATCCGCGCAACGTCGGTCAGATGGACAAGAACAGCACAGAAGTTGGCACGGGACTGGTCGGCGCTCCAGAGTGCGGCGACGTGATGCGGCTCCAGATTAAAGTGAATCCGGAGACGCGCGTCATCGAAGACGCCAAGTTCAAGACCTTCGGGTGCGGTTCGGCGATTGCTTCTTCCTCACTGGCAACGGAGTGGGTGAAGGGCAAGACGGTGGACGAAGCGCTGGAGATCAAGAACACTGACATTGTGAAAGAGCTGGCGCTTCCGCCGGTGAAGATCCACTGTTCGGTGCTGGCGGAAGATGCG
>JAJZCA010000026.1 GCA_021798735.1 Acidobacteriota bacterium
TGTTGTGCTTGACACTGGCACCGCCGTTGGCGAGTGGCAGCGGTCGCTGGACAATGCCACGCCGCTGGCAACCATCGCGGACCTGGATCAAGTCTGGATTCTCGGCGACGCCTACCAGAGTGATCTGGCCAGCATTCGTGTGGGGCGTCCCGTGACGGTGACATTTCCGGCGTATTCCGGTTTGTCGCTGGCGGGCAAGGTTGACAACCTGTCGCAATCGCTCGATCCCAGCACGCTCGCCGTGAAAGTGCGCGTCGTGCTGGCGAATCCGCAGATGAAGTTGAAGCCGCAGATGTTTGCGAACATTCTGGTAGACCGCTCCTTAACGGAGGGATTTCTTGTGCCTTCCGCAGCAGTGATCCATGAAAACAATTTCGATTCGGTCTTTGTCCAGACCTCTCCCGGCAACTATGAACGGCGCCCCGTTAAAGTGGGCCAGATGCAGCAGCAGGACGTTGTCGTGCTGAGTGGCCTGAAAGACGGCGACCAGGTTGTTACGCTCGGGGCGGCGTTGCTGCGCGCGCCCGCGGGAGAGTGAGATATGGGCGGACTGATTCGCAAACTCATCGAATACCGTGTCATTGTGATAGTGATTTTTATCGCCATGCTGATGGTAGGCGGCTATGCGTCTACCCAACTCGACATTGAGGCTTATCCTGACCCTTCGCCGCCGCTAGTAGAAATCATCACGCAAAACCCTGCATGGTCTGCAGAAGAAATGGAGCAGCAGGTCACCATTCCAGTGGAAAATGCCGTGTATGGCTCTCCGCATCTTGAACAAGTACGCTCGATTAGTATTTTTGGCTTGAGCGATGTGAAGCTCTATTTCAGTTTCGACAGCGACTACTTCCATGATCGTGAGGAAGTGCTGTATCACCTGCAGACATTGACGCTACCCAACAATCTGCAACCGGAACTCTCTCCTACCTCGCCGATTGGAGAAATCTACCGCTATATCCTCACCGGTCCCGGCTATTCGCTGAATGAACTAAAAGCGACGCAGGACTGGCTGGTCACTCGGGAAATCAAACAGGTCCCCGGCATCATCGATGTAACTACGTTTGGCGGAACTACGCGGCAATACCAGGTGGTTGTTGATCCAAACAGTTTGCTGGCGCACAACGTGACGCTCACGCAGGTAGTGAATGCCATCCAGAACAGTAATGCCAATGTGGGTGGAGATTATCTGGCCCTGGGGGCACAAAACGTGAACGTGCGTTCAGTTGGGCTGCTGCAGACCGTCGACGATATCGGGTCGATAGTGGTGGCTGAGCACAACAACGTTCCCGTGCTGGTACGCGATATCGCCGCGGTACGAAAGGGCTTTCAACCGCCCATGGGTCGCGTGGGGCACAACAATGGCAGCAACGTTGTCGAGGGGATTGTATTGCTGCAGAAGGGCGAGCAATCTTTGCCGGCATTGCGAGCGCTGAAGCAGAAAGTCTTCCATCTAAACCACGGCAACCTGCTGCCGCCTGGGATGCAAATCAAACCGTATTACGATCGCACCAAGTTGATCCACATCACGACAGACACGGTCGAGCATATTATTTTGACGGGGTTGATTCTGGTCACGCTGGTACTCGTGGTCACGATCGGAGATTTCCGAACCACGCTGCTGACAACCCTAACCATCCCGTTCTCGGTGCTCTTTGCCGTGACGCTGATGGTTTTGACGAACCACTCAGCAAATCTAATATCGATTGGCGCCATCGATTTTGGAATTCTGGTCCATGCCGCGATCATTGTGCTGGAAAATATCTATCGCAAATTGACCAACCGGCTGGAAGGCGAATCGACGGCTGATCTGATCGTCGAAGGCATTAAACAAGGCGCAACGCCCGTTATATTTTCGACAACGATCATTCTTACGTCGTTTCTCCCACTCTTTACGATGGAAGGCGTGCCGGGCAAGATTTTCGCCCCGATGTCGATGACCTACGGCTTTGCGCTGATTGGAGCCTTGATTTATGCCGTCATCTTTGCGCCGGTACTTGGGTTTATCACAGCTTCGAAGGAAACTACGACAGGGAAGGAGACCTGGCTGATCCGGCAGGTGCTCCGCGCATACGAGCCCTGGCTCAAGTTCTCGCTGAAGTTCTCCCGTGTGGTACTGATCGGCGCTGTGATGCTGATGCTGGTGACGATCTTCGTCTTCCGTTTTGTAGGCGGAGAATTTATGCCGGCGCTGGAGGAGGGCAACCTCTGGATTCGCGCCACGTTGCCGCAAGATATTTCTCTTCCGCAGGCGGTTGCCATTGCAGACTCCATGCGCGCCACGCTGGATAAATTTCCGGAGGTCACCCAGACGGTTTCGCAAGTGGGTCGACCCGATGACGGCACCGACGTGACAACCTTTAACAATGTGGAGGTCTTTACAGATCTGAAACCGCAAAGCGAGTGGCCCGCATACCTGCATGGCAGCAAAGACAAATTGATTGAGGAAATGCAGTCCAAGCTGGCGAAATATCCCGGGGTGGTACTGGGGTTCTCCCAGAATATTCAGGACAACGTGGAAGAGGCGATGTCTGGCGTCAAGGGCGAAAACTCGCTGAAACTGTTCGGGGATAATTTCGATACTTTATCGATGCTGTCGGAACAGATCCTGAAGGTCATGAAGTCTGTGCCTGGCGTGCAGGACGCGGGCATCTTCAAGGTCGGAGGGCAACCAAATCTTCTTATCCAGATCGATCGCGCCAAAGCCGCGCGCTACGGTCTGGCAGCGCTGGACATTAATAATGCGATTCAGGCTGCGGTGGGTGGCGCGCCTATCACGCAAATGATTCTCGGGGATCGGCGCTTCGACTTGGTCGTTCGTTATCCGCTTGCGGATCGCGACAATCCGGATGTCATCCGGAAAATCCTGTTACCCGCACCGGATGGCGACTTGGTTCCATTGGGAGAGGTCGCTGACGTCAGCATTCGTGACGGCGCTTTTGCGATTTATCGAGAGGGAGGACGAAGGTATGTCCCCATCAAATTCAGTGTTCGGGGCCGCGATCTCCAGAGCACGATCCAGGACTTGCAGGCCCGGCTGCAGGAACAAGTGAAATTGCCGCCGGGGTACGAGTACGCCTGGGCGGGAGAATTTGAAAGCCTGCAGGCTGAGTTGCATCGACTGGCGTTTATCGTTCCCGTCAGCCTGATCATTATTCTCGGACTCTTGTATGTTCTATTTCTTTCCGTCCGCGATGCGCTCATTGTCATGGCTGTAATTCCGTTCGGCATGATAGGCGGCATTTTCTCGCTGCTGATCACGCATACACCATTCAGTATTTCGGCAGCGGTAGGGTTTACCTCAGTGCTTGGACTCAATACTCTGGGCACCGTTGTGTTTTTACGCGGTGTGCGACACATGCAATATGAACTAGGCGAGGAGAGAGGCCTGCTGCACGGCTGCCTGGTGGAAATGCGGCCGGTCGTGATGGCCTGCATGGCGGCTGGCCTGGGACTTTTGCCGGCAGCTCTCTCCAACGGCATTGGAGCGCAGGCACAGCAACCGCTGGCTAGGGTTGTGGTCGGCGGTATGGTCACCACGTTGTTTGCGGTGCTGTTTATTACGCCATTGCTGGCGCGCCGCCTGCCTGAGGAGTCCAGGAAAGATGTGACGGAATACTGAGGACGTTGAAGTAAGACTGGCGCAGATGGGGACGTGCGTCGCCGCTTCCGTCTCAACAACGAGACGAATGAACAGCAACCGTGCTTATACTTGGAAAGCCTGACCTTCAAGTGGCGAGACGACACGTGACTTTATCCAATTCCCCACTCGCCGTATCCGGCCCGACACAGCGTGCACTGAATTTGAAACGAATCTATCGCCGCATCGCAATCAGGTTGATTCCTTTTCTGATGCTGCTCTACCTCATCACGTTTTTGAATCGCGTGAATGTGAGCTTCGCTGCTCTGACGATGAACAGCGACCTCGGTCTCAGCAATACTTTGTTCGGTATTGGGGCCGGGATTTTCTTCGTGGGGTATGTTCCATTCGAGGTGCCCAGCAACTTTATGCTGGCAAAGGTCGGCGCTCGGTTGTGGCTGACGGTGCTGCTGGTTTTGATGGGATTAGTCTCGGCGGGATTTGCGTTCGTTCACACCAGCACTTCCTACATGCTGATGCGGTTTCTGTTGGGCGCGGCGGAGTCCGGATTTTTCCCTGGAGTGGTGCTCTATCTCACCTTCTGGTTGCCCGCTTCGGTGCGCGGTGGGCTGATGTCTCTGTTCATAGTGTCGATTCCACTCTCCACGGTAGTGGGCGCGCCCTTGTCCATGGCCATCCTGAAGATGAACGGCATTGCCGGACTGAGAGGCTGGCAGTGGCTGTTCGTTCTGGAAGGCGGACTCGCCGTCGTGGTTGGATTGATGATTCCGAAGATTCTTGCGGACTCACCAAGAAAAGCGAGTTGGTTGTCGCCGCAGGAATCCACATGGCTGGTCTCTGCCATCGCGGCTGAATCGCGACCCAGCACTACGCACGCTTCCTGGCTCCATCTATTTCGCAGCCGCACCGTGCTGGGCTTTGCGCTGGGCTACTTCATCCTGATGATTGGCCTGTATGGGCTGGGCTTCTGGATTCCGCGAATTCTCACTTCACAAGGGCTTCCGGTGGCGCAGACGGGATGGATGACAGCTCTCCCCTATGTAATAGCGACGGTGGGGATGGTGCTGTGGTCGCGCCATTCGGATCGTTCGGGCGAGCGGACCTGGCATGTAGTGCTCGCTTTTCTGGCAGCTGCTCTGGGCATGTACATCGCCTCAGTCACGCACATGGTTGCAATTAGCGTGGCAGGGTTTTCGATTGCAGCGTTAGGAATATGCTCCGCCATGCCGCTGTTCTGGGCTGCGGCGACCGAACACCTTGGAGAAAATGGCGTCGCCGGAATCGCCCTCATCAACGCCATTGGCTGTCTAGGCGGATTCTTCGGTCCATTCTGGATGGGATGGCTGGTGGACCGCACGCACTTCTTTTCTGCCGGCCTGTTGGCAGCGGCGATCACGCTGGCTCTGGGCGCGGCGTTGATGTATGGACTAAGCCGACCGACTCCGTCGGCCAGCGCTGTGCAAGCATAGAGACGAAGCAATTACTTTGCAAGCGCGAGAGGTTGTGCGGGGATCCGGCACCCAAGGTTGGAGCGAAATTGAGACCTGGGTCAGCCGCCCAGGAACGGAGTGAGCATGATCACGTCTCGATTTACACCGGTGAACGATGAAGAACCGGCTTGCGGGAGAACGTGCGCGAAGCTGTTAATTTATTCGTCCAAGCTAAAGCCCGGGGAAATTACGAAGAGTCTCGCGGGAACCGAACCGACATCTCAGGTTTTCGCGCGGGAACCGGAGGGAACATATCCGGGGCGAACCCACGGATGGTTTCTCTCATCTGAAGGCATCGTTAATTCGAGAGACCTGAGGACACATTTAGACTGGCTTCTGCGTGCGATTGTGCCGCTCAAGAACCGCCTTTTAGAACTTCAAGCATTAGACGGAATCAAGATGTACGTTTATTGCCCCTGGTGGGCAAAGTTCGGAGGGGGTGGCCCTTCAATCTGGCCCGAGCAGATGACATCGCTTTCGGAGTTGAACTTGGAATGCACAATCGACTTCGCGGATTATAGTCATCAAGAAGTAAATACTGCCGAAGAGTAGTTTGTTGTGGTGCGCGCGTCGCGGGTGCTCCATTCAAGCTTCTGTCGCTTGAGTGGCGCTAGAAATCCGGCCCCGCACGCCAACGCCGATCGCTCAGGATTTGCTGGCGGCCAGGGTGAGGATCAATGTTTGCGGCTGGCGATCACGGAGAATCTTCAGTTTGATGGCCGCATTCTTGTTTTGCCGCAGCGCATGGTTCCATTTGCTGCGAGAGGTCATGGGCACATCGTCGGCCTTGCAGATCACATCGCCCGCCTGCACGCCGGCGCGGAGGCCGGGGCTGTTGGGATCGATGCTCTTGACCAGCAACCCCGTCGAGTTTTTTAGGCCGAAATAACGTGCCAGTTGCGGATTCAAGACATCCAGCGTGATGCCGGTGTACGGAGGCGTGCCTGGAATGTAGCTCATCAGACCGCCGTTGGAGCTGAAGGTTTTTCCAATGTCGGAGGAGGCCACGCCGAAGAATCCGCTGGGTGCTGGAGGCTGGACTGGAGCTTTTGCAGTTGCTTGTGTACTGGGGTCGGGAACGGTGTAGTGGTTCGACCAGGCTTGCTTCTCCACGGTATCGCGGTCTGCCAGCACAACCGTAATCTCCATGGGTTTGCCGTCGCGAACAATATTCAATACGACAGATTGCCCAGGATTCATTTTGTGCAGCGTGTCGGTCAGGCCTTCGGCGCTTTCGGCCTTTTTCCCGGCGAACTTCACAATCAAATCGTTTGCATGCAGCCCGGCTTTTCCCGCTGGCGCATCGTGGTCTACGGCGGCAATCTCTACGCCTTCGTTCGACGCCAGGTGAAGTTTTTCTCTTTGCTGTCGCGTCAGATTTTCGAAATCCACCCCAAGGTATCCGTCATGGCGATGAAAGCTGGTCATGCCGCGCAGCGGTTCCATGGGATGCGTGCCGGCGGCGGCTGGCAGAACCAGCAGCGCAAGGCAGACAATACTCCACGGTAACGTTCGCTGTTTCATAGATTTATTTCAGTGTATCGAGGAGCATTGGGTCTTCTTTGCAATCCAATTCGCGACTCACCCCCGCGCCTTACTGCATCAAGGCGTTGCCTTCCAGCGAATCAATCACCCAGGGTCTTGCAAATGCAGGATCCCACAGGACTCGCATCCTGTCGAATTCGGTGAGGCGTTGGATCCACACCTGATCGGATCCACGTGAGCCTGACGCGGTTATTCCGTTGGGGGAATCGCCTGCAGTACTTTCATCGACGCCTCGCGAATGGCCGAATTGTTGTCCCCGGTGGAGACGGTTTGCAACACCAGCCGCACACTGCTGTCCGCCCGGACGGGCTCCAGCATCTGCAAGGCCTGGCCGCGAACAGGCTGACTGGGATCATGCATCAGGGATTCAAGCACGGCATCTCGCACACGCACATCTTGGCCTACATACGGCTTGAGTCCTTCCAACGCTTTGAGACGCACCGATGGGTCACGGTCGTACCGAAGGGCGACCATTAACGCGGTCCGCACAGGCCCGTCCTCGCAGTAGTGGCCCGCCTTGCATTGCGCAGCCAGCAAGGCCACGGAATTGCTTTGCACATTTGGATCGACGGCATTCTGCGTTGCCATCAGAAGCAGCTTTTGCACTTCGGGGTCGTCGATCGAGCCTTCCACCGTGGCGGGCACCATGGTGTTGAAGTGAACCTCCACCATGTCGGTATTTGGGTGCTGGACAATTTCGCTAACGTTGTACACCGACGGAACTGCGGCTACTTCCGCGGGAGCGACAGAGGCGGCGAATTGTGCCGCTGGCTGGTGTGCCAGCTCATGCTTCCAGTAGTGTCCCGCCGAGGCGCCAATCCCGAGTCCCACCACCGCGATTGCCATTGCCATGCCAGGCGCGGCGTGCAACTGGGCAAGAAATCCCTGCCATCCGATTTCGAATCGCATCCACAAGCTGGCCGGGGGTAACAAGTCGAGCGCGTCACCTAGACGGATACGGCTTTGCGCTAGAAAGTTGGGGGAGGGCTCTTCGACGGGCACCAGAGACATGGTTTGCCGGAGTGCTTGATATGCCTGTAGCTCAGCGCGGCAGGATTCACAACCGGCCATGTGCAGTTCCAGACTGTGGCTGCGTTCGTCGGGCAGTTCTCCATAGATATATTGCACAATCAACTGTTGTGCGTGATCGCATTTCATGGCCTGCTCCTGAAGTTGGGAAAGTACATCATTTTTTACCGTCTTTTATCGCACGACTGACAACTGTGTCCGCAGTTTTCGGGTGGCACGAAAGAGAGTGTTCTTCGCGGTCTCTTCCGTTGTGTTCAACATCTCTCCAATGGTCCGCAACCGCAGACCCTGGTAATGCTTCAATTCAAATACGGTGCGTTCGCGCGGAGTCAACGTTGCTAACGCCGTCTGAATCTTTTCTCCCAATATTTTCCGGTCGAGTTCCCGCGCAGGATTTGCCATGGCGCGATCGTCCGACACGTTGACCATCGTGTCGTGTTCCTCGCCGGTGGCGTCGACGATCACAGCCGGATCTTCGCGGCGCGTTTTGCGGCGGCGCAGCAGATCCAGGCAAAGATTGGTGACGATGCGATAGATCCAGGTGTAGAAGGAGCACTCGAAGCGAAAGCTGCCGATGTGTCGATAGGCCTTGAGGAAGGCTTCCTGATGGATGTCCTGCGCATCCTGTTCCGAACCGGTCAGATGAAGGGCAAGACGCAGCACGGCCTGGTCGTACTGGCGTACGAGCACATCAAAGGCTTCACGAGAGCCTTTTTGCGCCTCTCGGATTAATTCGGCGTCCTGCAGCCGCGCTGAGCTATCGGCGTACATCCTTGACTTTGATTGTATCCGTGAAGTCGCAGATCGGCTCTGTGGGGAAGCAAAGGCTTCTTGCGGAAGGATGGCGAATCGCTGCAACTCCATCGGGTATGTCTCCAATCGTTTGGACGATATTCTTCGAAAAAGGTAAGCCGATCCGGTGTTTGGGGCCCGTCTCGAAGCGCCATGAACGAAGAGAGTATTCCGACTTCTCTTTTTGTTTGCCATGTTTCGACCCGGCCGCCGGATTGCGATCTCGAAACTAGCCGGGAAGCAATCCGTTAAACTTGGGCACATGACTCCTGTTTTCCATCGACCCTCCGGCGAGGCTCAATCCTCGTTTTTTCAGAATGATTCAGGCAGCAAGCCCACCGCGGCTGATTGGGTGGTTGCCTACACCGACGGAGGATCGCGCGGCAATCCCGGCCCTTCCGGCTATGGGGTCGTTGTAACGGGTCAGGATGGACGCGTCCTCGGCGAACTAAGCGAATTTCTGGGGATGCGCACCAACAATGTTGCCGAATACTCGGGCTTGCTGGCGGCGCTGGAGTTTGCGCTGGCCAAGGGTCATCCTCGGCTGCGCGTGGTTTCCGATTCGGAATTGATGGTCAAGCAGATCCGCGGGCAATATCGCGTGCAGAGCCCGGATCTGCGTCCGTTGTATGAGGAAGCCAAGCGCCGCATTGCCAAGCTGGAGGCGTTCCAGATTGAACATGTGCTGCGCGGCAAGAACAAAAAAGCGGATGAGCTGGCGAATCAGGCCATGGATCGAGGGATGCGACGGAAGTCGGAGCTGAAAGTGGGTGTGGCCGCGTCTTCGAATTCCAACACAAATGTTGCCGCGTCGCCGGTACGACCGCTGCGTGGGATCGTAAAAGACGGAAGAATCAACCTGCTGGAAGGGTCCATCCCGGAAGGAACCATCGTGGTGGTGATGCCAGAAAAGGCGTTGGGTCAAAGATCAGCGAAACCCTAGACCGGATTGACGGTGAGTGTATTCCAATGGCGATAGAGTCATTCTGAGCGAAGCGAAGAATCCAGAGGGTGATGGCAGCGTTTACGAAGCCTATCTCTTCTGGATTCTTCAATTCGCTGTGCGGTAGAGAGCCCTCCAGAAGTCCTGACTAGTGCGCATGGCTAAAGATATGAGCTGAGTTAGACAAGACCGCGCGTTTACATCGAATTCACTTAAGACTGTGCTAATGCGGCCTTCACTTGCTCGCTGACTTGCTTGCCGTCGGCGCGCAAGCCGGCGGCCTGAAACTTCGACTGCACGGCTTTCATTACGCTACCCATGTCTCGCGGGGTTGGCCTGGAACCCGCAGCGGACATCTCCGCGATAACGGCCTCGACGTTGCTGCGGATGTCGTCTGGGGATGCGGATTTTGGCAGGTAGCTTTCAATGATGGGAATTTCGGCGGCTTCCTTCTCCACCAGGTCCATGCGATTGCCCTTGGTGAACTGCTCGATGGAATCCCGCCGCTGCTTCACCATGGTGACCAGCACCTGCTCGGCTTCGGCATCGGTCAGCGGAGCGCGCTTGTCGATTTCCTTATTCTTGAGCGCGGATTTCATCATGCGGAGGGTCGACAGGCGATCCGCCTCGCGCGACTTCATCGCCGCCACCATGTCCTGCTGCACTTTGTCGGTTAAACTCACCAAAACCACCGCCTCTCAAGTTTATCAATAAAAAAGAGCACAATTTTTCTATTATAGGCGCGCAGCACAACCCTTGTTTTTTCACTAAAATGGAGCATATGTTCCATAAAACGCGTCTCTTTACCCCCGGTCCGACTCCTTTGCTGCCAGCGGCGCAGTTTGCCATGGCTGCCGCCGATCTGCATCATCGCACTCCGGAATTTCGCGCGCTCTATCAGCGCGTCCTAGAACAGCTCCGGACATTTGTCGGCTCCACGAACGATGTTGTTCTGCTGACCAGCTCCGGCACCGGGGCGATGGAGGCATCCATCGCCAACCTGACTTCGCCGGGCGACCGCGTGCTGGTTCTGACCGCCGGCAAATTCGGCGAGCGATGGACTGGCCTCGCGAAGGCATTCGGTTGCCAGCCGGATGTCGTCAGCGCTCCCTATGGGCAGACCTTGCCGTTGGAAGCAGCGCAGGCTGCGCTGCGCAGCGACACGCGACTGGTGCTGATGCAGGCCACGGAGACTTCGACCGGCGTTCGCCATAATGTGCAAGCGGTGGCGGAGATGCTCCGTGCCGCCGGCAGCGATGCCTTGCTCGTGGTCGATGCCATCACTGGTTTGGGAACCACCCACCTGGACATGGATGCCTGGGGCATTGATGTTTTGATCGGCGGATCGCAAAAGGCGGTGATGATTCCGCCGGGTCTGGCGTATCTGGCGGTCAGCGAGCGGGCCTGGAAGCGAATGGAGACAACGAAAAATCCGCGCTATTATTTCGACTTGCGCAAGGAACGCAAGGTGGCTGCGAAAGGCGAGTCTGCGTACACGCCTGGGGTCGCTTTGATCGCTGCGCTGGGCGCAGCGTTCGACTATATTGCCGCGCAGGCGGATGGCGACTTGGCGAAGGGTCGCGTGGCGTTAGTGGAAAATGCCGAAACCTGTGCCGCCATGATGCGTGCCGCTGTTCCGGCGCTTGGGATGCGCTTGTTCGCGCCGGAGGCTCCTGCCGCCGCTGTGACTGCGGTGATGCCGCCCGAAGGCGTGGATTCCGGCATCATCGTGAAGCAGTTGAAGGCCCGCTTTGGCACCATCGTTGCGAACGGACAGGGAGAAATGAAAGGCCAGCTCTTCCGCGTGGCCCATCTCGGATTCTTTGATCCGTTGGACACGCTGGCGGTGATTGGGGCGCTGGAACAGGTGACGGTCGACGCGCTGCCTCCATCGAAATTTCAGTTGGGAGATGCACTTGCCGCAGCGCAACGCGTCTTCGCAGAGCGCAGCCGCGCCCTCGACAAGGCCGCCTCTAACGACTCTTCAAAAATCAGTGTTGGCGCCGTACCCGCCGGGGTTGGCCGATAGCCGTTTTCTTGCGGGCGCTCTCGTTCCAAAGGGATGTGTAGCGCCCTTTTGCCCCGCGCCTTGGGCGGTCGCTCCAGAACCAACGATAGGAAACCAGACATGAAAGTTGTTCTTGCAGAAAAGGTTTCACCAGCTACGATTGCCGTATTTGCGGATGCTGCGGATTGGAAAGTCGTCACGCATGATCAGATCAAGAACGGTCTGCCTGCCGAATTGGCCGATGCCGATGCACTGATCGTCCGTTCCGCTGTGCAGGTGAATGCCGCGCTGCTGGAAAAAGCTCCCAAGCTGCGTGTAATTGGACGCGCGGGCGTGGGCGTGGACAACATCGACGCAGAAGCCGCGACGCGCAACGGGATCGTTGTCATGAATACTCCGGGGGCAAATGCCGTCGCAGTTGCGGAACTGACCCTGGCGCTGATGATCGATCTGGCTCGCATGGTGCCGCGCGCGAACACGACCATGCATGCCGGAAGCTGGGAAAAGAAATCGCTGCAGGGCACGGAGTTGCGCGGCAAGACCCTGGGAATCATCGGCCTGGGGCGTGTTGGCTTGGAAGTGGCGCGCCGCGCCCGGGTTTTCGGCATGGAACTGGTCTGTCACGACCCGTTTGTCTCGGCGAAACCGAAAGAACGCACGGCGATTGCCCGCGAATACGGTGCCCGCCTCACATCGATCGAAGAGGTCTTGCAGCAGGCCGATTACTTGACGCTGCACACCGGACTGACCCCTGAAACGGAAGGAATGCTGAACGCGGCGGCCTTTGCCACCATGAAAAAAGGTGTGCGGGTGGTGAACTGTGCTCGCGGCGAGCTGATCGTTGAAGAAGACCTGGTGGCTGCGCTGAAAAGCGGGCAGGTCGCCGGGGCTGCGCTCGATGTCTTTTGCAAGGAGCCGCTGAAGGACTCGCCTTTCTTCAGTCTCGACAATGTCATCTTGACGCCGCATATCGCCGGTTCGACGGCGGAGGCGCAGGAGGCGGTCGGAATCCAGATCGCGGAACAAGTGCGCGCCTACCTGACCACCGGCGTGGTCCAGAACGCCGTCAATTTTCCGTCGCTCTCCTATGAGGAATACACAGCGATGGCGCCCTATATCGAATTGGGTGAAAGGCTGGGCAAATTCGTCGTCGCGATTTTTGGGGCGAAGATGGAAAGCATCCACATCGCCTACTCCGGCGCGCTGGCGGAGATGCGCACGGAGATGATTCGCAATGCGGCCCTCTGCGGCATTCTCAGCAGTTCCGGACATGCGAACAGAATCAATGCGTCGGCCATCGCCAGCGGGCAGGGCATTCACGTCCACGAGCAACAAGACGAGGCGGTCTCCGGTGGCGCGGGCAGCGTGCTGAAACTGACCCTTCACGCCGCACAGCGCAGCATGACGGTGAGTGGGACGGTCTTGAATGGCAGATCTCCGCGGCTGCTGTCCTGCGATGGCATCGATATCGAAGCGCCGCTGGAAGGAACGCTGCTGTTCCTGCGCAACCAGGATGTTCCCGGTGTCATCGGTAAAATAGGTACAACGCTGGGCGACAACGATGTGAACATTGCCAATTTCGCGCTGGGCCGCGCCGACAGCCACGATGGCAACGGCGTGCGGCAGGCGCTAGCGGTGGTCCACATGGATGTCGAAACCACGCCGGCTCAGATGCAGAAGGCCATGGAAGCTTTGGGCAATCTGAAAGCGATTACCAGTGTCCGGCTGGTGAAACTGGCGTAAGGTGAATCGTGAAGCAAGGGCAATCTTGCAGCATCGAACGGGCCTGCGGTAGCATCTCAAATGCAGCGCCCCAGCGTATTCGAGAGCTTGGTTTTTAGAGGGGTTTTCTTGCATGCCGTTATACGAGTACGAATGTAAAAAGTGTCATCAGCGCCTGGAAAAGATTCAAAGCTTCAGCGCGCCGCATGAGACGATCTGCCCGAAGTGCGGCGGTGAGTTGGAGCGGGTCATTTCCGCCCCTGCCATCCAGTTCAAAGGCGCCGGCTGGTACGTAAACGACTATGCCAAGTCGGGAAGCAAGATTGCATCCGCTGCCGACTCCGCCGGCAAATCTGAAGAGAAATCGGACATATCGGCTGCCGCCTCCGACAGCAAATCGGACAGCAGCAGCAAGCCCGCGGCCTCGACTTCGGACTCTTCATCGTCTTCCTCGAACAGCGCGTCCTCCAACTCGTCGTCGAGCGATTCGGGCTCCGGAAAATCGAGCGCGGGAATCTCCAGCAGTTCGAAGTCGTCGTAGGAATTTCTCGAAGAGGCCCGGCTGTGCAGGCGGCGGAGCTTCCCATTCTTCTTCGACGGAGGAGCCACCATGGAACAGCGTCTCAGCCTTATCACCCTCGGAGTGGCGGACCTCGAGCGCAGCCGAGAGTTCTATGAGCGTCTCGGGTGGCGACGGTCGATGGCCGCGGCGGAGGGCGTCGTGTTCTTCCTGGCAGGCGGAATGGGTCTCGCATTGTATCCGCGACATGAACTTGCAAAAGATGCGACTGTCTCTCCCGAAGGCCATGGGTTCAGTGGAATCTCGCTGGCGTACAACGCGCGCAGCCGGGAAGAAGTGGATGCCGTGCTGGCGCAGGCCCAGGCAGCAGGCGCGAAAATTCTGAAGCCCGCCGAAGAAGCATTTTGGGGTGGCTATTCTGGCTATTTCTCCGATCCCGACGGGTTTCTGTGGGAGGTTGCATGGAATCCATCTTTCCCCATTGCGCCGGATGGAAGTATTCGCATTCCTGACTAATGGAAGCCCGCGCAGATTGACTACAATCAGCGTGTGCTGGATAACTCCCTCCCAATCCCGCCGGATGACTTGGAAACATGGCTGCACGACTTGCCTGCGCGCCCTGCGGTCTTCGCGTTGTTCGGTCCGGAGGCAGCCGAAGGCAGTCCGGCGCTCGAACCATACATTTCAAAAACCGCCAACCTGCGCCGCCGCATGCATCGTTTGCTGGCTCCGTCGTTCGCTGGAGGCAAGCGGTTGCACCTGGGTGGAACCGCGGTGCGGCTGGACTACTCCGAAGTGGGATCGGAGTTCGCCACGGCTCTGCTGATGCTGCAGGCGGTGCGGCGATACTGTGGCGAACGGGTTCGAAAGCACCTGCATTTGCGCTCTCCGTCGTTGCTGCGACTGGCGTGGGAAAACCGTTATCCCCGCGTGTACGTGACGAATCGCGTCACACAGCGCGCCCTGGCGACAACCTACGGACCGTTTCAGTCGCGTGCGGCCGCAGAACGATATCTCGACGATTCGTTGAATTTTTTTGAATTGCGCCGTTGCACGGAGGAGTTGCATCCTGACCCGGCATTTCCGGGCTGCGTCTACTCTGAAATGAAGATGTGCCTGGCACCGTGTTTCAAGGGCTGCAGCGATGAGCGCTATGCCGTGGAGGCGGAACAGGTGCGCGAATATTTCGCGTCGCGCGGTGCGTGGACGATGGCGCGCCTGGGTCACGAGCGGGACGCAGCGTCGGCGGCATTGGATTTTGAAAAGGCCGCCCACCTGCACCAGAAAATTCAAAAGATGAAGACAGTCGCACAGCAGGCAGCGCCGCTGGTGCATCCCCTGGCAAGCCTCGATGCGGTCATCGTTCAGCCAGCGATTGTGCAAGCTATATCTGCGCCAGCCGGGAGTCCGGAGAAGATGTCGAACCGCGCGATTCGCACAGAAGCCACGCATGTCGCGATTTATCTGGTTCGCGGCGGCAGAATCCTTGGGCCTGGCTTGTATTCGGTGGAGGGCATGCGCCACCCCAACGAGCGTGCTGGCTCGACCTCGCTGTTTGCGCATCCGACGCTGCTGGAACCGACGCCGCTGGAAGCTCCGCCAGCGACGCATGGTGCAGATTCAGGCGTGCAAGCTACTGGGACGAAAGTCGCCCGAGGGCAGCTGGAGCAACGACTGCAGGTAGTTCTGGATGAACTGGAATCGCAGGCGAGTTCGGAAAAATTCTCGCCAGTGCAGTTGAGCGAGCACTTGTCGTTGCTGGCGCGCTGGTACTATCGACCGGCGCATCGCCGGGTGGGAGAAATCTTCTTCCGCGACGAGACAACTGCCGTGGAATCGGCGGAAGAGCGACCATTTCCCCTATCGCGAATTTTGCGCGGCATTTCTCGCGTATTTTGCGGACAAAAAGACACCTCGGAAGTCGCGGTGGATGCTGGTGTATCGTAGTCTTCCGGCAACGAACGCGACTTATGATACGATTTTTTCCACTCTATGAATGGCCGCCGAGCGTCTTCTTCCGCTTCTCTCCAATCGCTCCTACTCTTTGTGTTGGCTGCCATCGTATGCTCGCCGCTGGCGTGGTCCGCGAGCCCTGCTGACAAGCCGCCTATTACTCTGGACGAGTTTTTCAGCTTCGTCGGGATTCGTGGGCTGGCTCTCTCGCCCGACGGGAAGACGGCCGTGATCGGCACGGAACGCGCGGACTGGTATGACTGTGCGGAACTCCGTGGCACGGCTATATCAAAGTCCGGGACGAGCTTTTATGGTTAGACAAGAGACAAGTATGACCATGCCAGCAAATAGCCCGGTCCGTTCGCCGTTGCGGGAAGGTAGCATCGTGTGACGCGAAAGCCCTCCCAGCCGGAATCTTCCGCAATCTTAGCTTTTCCTGTGAGTCCATGGAGGCGTTGGCGTCCGCGACTCGAAGCGCTGCTTGCGCTGACGGCGCTGCTTCCAGTTGCGCTGTTTCTCGCAGCCAGTCTGGGCCGCGTTGGTTATGCATTTCCGTTAGAGCAACTGGAAGGCTCCATGCTGTTGGCGGCGGAGCGTGTCGCGCATGGTCTGCCGATTTACGTGCGGCCAAACTTTACCTTCATTCCCTATATGTATGCGCCAGCCTACTATTTCGTGTCGGGGTGGGCCGTCCGGTTGCTTGGGCCGCGGTTTCTGGTGCTGCGACTGGTTTCTTTGCTCAGCACGTGCGCATCGATGGGAATCATCTACCTGCTGATCGTTTTCGACGCGCCGGGCAGCAAGAAACGGAGGCACTTGGCCGCGCTAACCGGTGTTGGTCTGTATGCAGCGGCGTATCCCTGGACGCGCGAGTGGTTCGACCTGGGACGGCTGGACTCGTTGTACATCCTCCTGCTTTTGCTGGCTTTGTTGTCGACGCGCCATTTACACCCCATGTTGGCCGCGATCGTTTGGACACTGGCATTTCTCGCGAAACAAACCATTTTTCCGGTTGCGCTGGTCATGCTTTGCCTGGACTGGAAACGTCCTCGCAGGCTGCTGCTTGGAGTGGGAAGTTTTCTGTTGATGACGGCGGTCAGTTGCCGGCTGCTGGATCACGCCACCGATGGCTGGTTCTGGTTCTACGCCTTCACCGTTCCCCATGCAAATGCGGACCTATGGCTACGTCCGGCGGTGTTTTATCTGCCTTCGCAGTTGATTGCACCGTTCGGGATAGCGCTGCTGGTTGCGGGCATGGCGTGGGTATGGACGCGTCCGTCGCTGGCCGACGACAGGACGCGCTTTTACTTGCTTGCCGCGGCTGCCCTCTTTGGCCTCTGCTGGTTTTTGCAGGCGCACGGTGGCGCCACCGCCAACACGCCCATGCCCGCCTATGCAATCCTCGCTGTCATTCTTGGAATCTCGTTTGGCCGGCTGGATGCTGCGTTCGCATTCGCTTCCCGCGAAGCGGCTCGCGTCTTTCTGCTGGCTGCAGTTGCCATTCCGTTTGTCAGTTGGGTCTACAATCCGCACGATTTTATGCCACACCGCGATCTGGTCACTTCACAGGAAGAATTGATCGCATGGCTGCGCATTTTTCCCGGCGACGTGTTCCTTCCTTCCAATCCGTATGAGGGTGTGATGGCCGGCAAGCAGTGGCATCCGGACAATGCCGCGCTTCACGATGCATTACGTCCAAATGTGCCTGGAGTGGCGAAGGCGATTGTGTCAGAGATTGCCATGGCAGTCGATCAAGAGAAATTCGACGCAATTGTTTTGGATGGCACGCCCGCGGATATCCTGCCGTCGCAGACCTGGTTGCCGCATGACCTCATGCGCCGCTATCCAATCCTGGGCATAGTACCCGGCAGTGGGGTTGGCGACCCTTTTGGGCCGCACGCGACATATTTTCTACTGCCATGCCGGGAGCGGGGGTTGGCGATCGCCCAAAAGTGGACGCTACTGGAATCCGGCGGAGAAACCGCCTGCCCGTCTGACTAACCCCCCGCGCCGCTGATAGACTAAAAATACCGTGGTGGAACTGGCACCCTCAATTCTTTCCGCAGACTTTGCCCATCTGGCCGAGCAGATTCAGGCCGCTGAGCGAGGCGGCGGAACTGTCATCCATGTGGATGTGATGGATGGCCATTTCGTGCCTAACATTACGATGGGGCCGCCGGTGGTTGCGTCGTTGCGCAAAGTGACGAAATTGCCGATCGATTGCCATCTGATGATTGAGAATCCGGACGAGTTTATTCCCGCGCTGGCGGAAGCGGGAGCGAATTGGGTAAGCGTGCATTATGAAGCCTGTCGACACCTGCATCGGTCGCTGGAACTGATTGAGCAGCACGGGATGAAGCCTGCGGTGGTCATCAATCCGGCGACGCGGGTAAATTTGCTGATCGATATTCTGCCCATGGTGCATCATGTCCTGGTGATGAGCGTGAATCCGGGCTTTGGCGGGCAGGAGTTCATCCGGTTTTCGCTGGAAAAGATTCGGCATTTATGCGCTGTGCGCGCAGAGCTGGGGTTGGAGTATCGTGTGGAAGTGGACGGCGGCATCGCACCCGAGACCATTGCGCAAGTGGTGGAAGCTGGAGCTGATTTGCTGGTGGCCGGCAACGCGATTTTTGGCGACGGCCATCCGGAAGAAAATGCGCGTCGCCTTATACACATGGCACGCGCTGCTGCGGGCGAATGCTCCAAATAAAACACGAAACAGTCAGGCCTTGGAAAGAAAGAATGTACGGGAAAATGGCAGACCGGTTTACCGCACCACAGGCAAGAGAAAAGTCTGCTGAGGGGAAGTACAGTATGAGTCGTTTTATGGGTTGTGCCAGTCATCGTTTTCTGAGTCGTTCCCTGCAACGCGGCGCGGCCGTAGGCGCGCTGGTTGTTCTGGGCAGCAGCATGGCGCATGCGGGAATCTTTCACCGCAAGCAAAAACCGCTGTCGCAAAAAGACGATGCGCTGGCCAGTGTAACCAGTAGCCAGCCGGACAAAGAGCTTTTCGATCGCGCGATGATCGCTATGAAAAAGGGCAAGTTCGATATCGCCCGCCTGGATCTGCAGACACTGCTGAATACCTATCCAGACTCGGAGTACCAGATGCGCGCCAAGCTGGCCATCGGAGACACCTGGTACAAAGAGGGCGGCACGGCCGCGATGCAACAGGCTGAAGAGGAATACAAGGACTTCATCACCTTCTTCCCGGACAAGCCGGAAGCTGCGGAAGCGCAGATGAAAGTGGCCGACATCTACTACAAGCAGATGGAAAAGCCGGACCGCGATCCCACCAATGCCACCCGCGCCCAGGAAGAATACCGGGCGATGATTCTGCAATATCCCGACTCCAGCCTGATTCCGCAGGCCAAGCAGCGACTGCGGGAAGTACAGGAAGTCCTGGGCGACCACGAGTTTGACATTGGATCGTTCTATGAGACACGGATGAACTATGCCGCCGCGGTGGCCCGTCTGCAATCCGTTATCGACACATACCCGCTCTACAGCCGCGTGGATGAGGCATTACTGGATGTCGGCGATGCGTATTCCGCCCAGGCACGCAATATCGCCACCATGCGCCTCGATCCTGCAGCGAAAGAACGCCTGGAAAAGCTATTCAAGAGCCGAGCAGCGCATGCGTATGACCGGGTGGTGCTGGAGTATCCGATGGCACAGCACGCCGACGATGCGCGCGATCGGTTGGAAGCCATGAATATGCCCATT
>JAJZCA010000373.1 GCA_021798735.1 Acidobacteriota bacterium
CGGGGAGTTGGGAGGGGGCGTAAGTCGTTGAAAAGAATTGGCTCCTCAGGTAGGACTCGAACCTACAACCCTTCGGTTAACAGGGCATGTGCAGGGTGTGGAGTACGTGTGTTTTCTTTAGGATAGCGCGGAGCCGAGAGGCGTTTTTGGAGTCTCTACGGCGCACAATTTGACCAAGAATTTGACGAAGTTACCGATACTGCCACTTGGCCGTGGACAACAACTGAATACCGATTTGCCGAGGTTCGAGCATAATCCGTCCGACATTGAATATCATGCTTATAGTATGCTTTATCCATGTCGAGGTGTCTATGATCGATCTCCGCGAAGTTCGCTCCGTTACCGAGTTCCAGAGAAATGCCAAAGAGTATGTCGGCAAAATCAAGGGTTCCAAAACTCCCCTCGTCCTTACAGTCAACGGTCGAGCGGAACTCGTCGTCCAGGATGCTGCCAGTTATCAGGAATTGCTCAACCGCCTGGAAGAGCTGGAAACAGTCGCCGCAATTCGTGTGGGCTTGCAGGATGCGAAAGAAGGCCGTGTTCAGCCAGCGCGAAAAGCTCTAAAGAACCGCGGGGCTAAACTTGGAATTCAGCGTTGAAATTACCCAAGCCGCTTTGGCCGATGCTGAGGGTTATGGCTGCTTTATCAGGGATGATCGTCAAGACCCCGTGGCCGCCGAACAGTGGTGGAATGGTCTGGTGGATCAGATCCTTTCTCTTGAAACGCTGCCACGACGGTGTTCAATCATTCCCGAACAGAAATATTTTGAACAAGAAATGCGGCATCTCATCTATGCTTCTCATCGAATTATTTTCCGCATCGATGAAAGCACCGTGACCGTGTTGCGTATCTATCACGGAGCAAGGAAACCTTTGAAGGCGATTGATGGATAAGGTGCTGAGATGTGTGAGCCGAATGCGAGATTTAAGTTTTCGGTGCAGCCCTGATGAAGTATCAACGGTGCGCTCTGACCGGTAGTTCATTGCTTTCTGCCCAACCAATAGATTTCTGCGTATGACAAGACGTGCATGGGTTGGGAATTTCACATTTGCCCGTCGGGTGGGAGAAACCGGGCCTGGCGCGAAGCGACAGCACGTTCAAGGGCGGGAAGACGGGCAGACAAAAATAAACGGAGCCTGTGCTTACAGGCTCCGTCGAAGTTGGTTGTTGGGATTATGCAGCGGTGGGTTTCTTCGCTGGTTTGGGTTGGGCTTTCGCATTCATCTTCTTTGCAGCCTGCGCCTTCTCTTTTGCGGTGAACTCCTGCTTCACCTTGAGGGCGATGGCGTCGGTGTCCACTTTGTAATACTCGGCTGCTTCCTTGAGGACCTTGCCTCCATCCGATTGTGTCCGCGCTGCGTGAAGAATGACCATCTCTATCAGCAATCGTCCGAGTTCGCCTTCCTCCGCTTTGCGAATGTAGGCAGATAGCAGCTTCGGAATCGAGTCGCTGTCCTTTGCCTTTTTGATGCCGCGATTCCGGGCGACAACCTCCAGCCGACGTTCGTCCAGCATGGTTGCAACCCGCTCCACGATAAAAAGTAGGTCGCGTTTCATCAGTCGCACTGGAACGGCGGCGACGATGGCATTCAGGACGCGCAAGCCCGTTGCCTGGGCCAGTGCTTCCTCGCGGCGCTGCTTCTCCTGCTCGGCCTTCCCATTGGCATCGGCAGTTGGCTTCTGCTTTTTGGGGTGGTGAACCGGGCAGTTCGCATCGGCACAGATTTTGCGGAGTTCGCCTTTCTCTGTGCCTTCCGTGATGATGGCCTCGGTCGTCGATTTGCAGGTCTTGTACTCCGGCCAGTCGCGCTGCTTGTTGTTCTGTGGTTTCTCCTGCTTGATCTCGATGTACTTGTTGCGCGGGATAGCTGCGCTCCCTTCGGCTGGTTGGCCGTAGGCAACGGAGATTTGTACCAGCTTCGGCTTGGCTGCGAGGGTCTTCGCAACGTGTGCGTCCACTTTGGTCTGGTAGCAAGCGGGGTCGGTGCAAGCGTCCTGCTGAACGTCCGCGAATAGCAACTTATTGTGTCCCGTCCGTTTGGGGCAATCCAAACAAGTGCCAGCTTGCGGGTTGAGGGTCGCGTCACTTTTTGAGAATGGCGCGTCTTTCAAGATGAGCAGGATGTTGTGTTCGATCCATTGCTGGAGATTGCGGACGGGTAGCAAGATGCGTTTGTTCTTGCTGCCGCCTCCCCAATCCTCGCGGAAGCAAGCGGCGAGTGCCTGCTCCTGCTCGGCTGGCTGGAGTTTTGCCAGTAGCAGGGCGTGTCCGACGCCGATTTCGTCTTTATAGAAAGCCTCGACCACTGCCGGAGAGAGTTCCGTCAGCCTGAGGCGCTGGGCGCAATACGCGGGCGATTTTCCCGTCTTCGCCGCGATCTGCTCGATGGAGTATTTTGGTTCGTCAAGATTGAGCAAGGCACGAAAGCCTTGCGCTTCCTCCAGTGGATGCACGTCCCGCCGCTGAAGATTTTCAATCAACTGTGCCTCCAGTGCTTCCGCATCTGTGAGGTTCACGATGCGGACGGGAATGGTTTCAGACTCGGCCATTTGCGCGGCGCGGTAACGCCGTGCTCCGGCAACGATCTCGAAGCTGTGTTCATTCAAAGGCCGCACAAGCAAAGGCGAGAGAACGCCTTGACTGCGGATGCTGTCGGCCAGTTCCTTGAGGGCCGCGTCCTCGAAGATGCGGCGCGGGTTGGTCTTCGATTCACTCAGTACGGCAAGTGGAAGGTTGCGATATTCGGTGTTTGCGATTGAGGTAGACATGATGCGCTTCTCCTATGGGTGAACGTGCGTGGATAGAGAGAGCGGACAGCCGATGCCGTCCGCCCATTGGTTGCGGTGGACTAACTGGCGGCTGCCATTGCATCTTGCGGTTCCTGCTCCTGGATTTCCGGCTTCGTCTCCAGTGCCGCCAGAATGACGGCGGAGGCTTTCTGGATGACTTCAAGGCTTTCCGCCAGCAAGGATGCGTTGCCGTGGTAAAGCTGGATGTAATCGGCGGATGCGGTTCCCGTCTGTAGCCCAACAGCCTTGCCCACCACAAACGCGATGGCCTCGGCCTCGGTTTCGCGGACAACTTTGGTCGTGGTGGTTCGGCGGTCGGCCTTGTGCAACATCTCGTGCGCCAGTTCATGCACAAGGGTTGAAAATTCCTCGGCCTTCGACTGGCCCGGCAGCAGAACAATTTTGCCGCCGTAGCTCATGCCCATTGCTGGCGCGATGTGCTCGTTGAACTCCAACTCGATGCCCTGAGCGGTGATGAAGTCAGTCAAGCGGTCGCGGTGTTCTCCGACTTCGCCCTTTACACCGTCCATGCCGGGAAGCTCCTTGCCTTCGGTCTGCGAAACATCGAAGACGTACACGGCGCGAAAGCCAACTAAGACAGGCACGTTTTGTTTTGTGATGTTCTGCTCTGCCTCGGCCTCCTTCTTGCGCTTGCCG
>JAJZCA010000027.1 GCA_021798735.1 Acidobacteriota bacterium
AGCCATTCCTGTTTCCCAACGATCTTTGCTTCGGCCCGGACAGCGCACTCTATCTGACGGATTCCGGCGTTCACATTGACAGTTTCGCACCCGGCAATCAGATTCGGTCAGACTATATGGATATCCGCTATGATGGGCGAGTCTATCGGATCGATACCACGGGAGCGGTCACTAAGATTGACGAAGGAATCTGCTTCACCAACGGAATCGCTTTTGGCCCGGACCGTTTGTTGTATGTGGACGAAACTCTTACCGGCAACATCTATCGATATGGTTGGCGCGATGGCAGGATCCGCGGCCCACGAGAGTTGTTTGGCAACGTTATCCGTACAGATGCGCCTGCGGGGTGGAAGGGGCCCGACGGAATGGCTTTCGATGAAAACGGCCTCCTCTATGTCGCTGTCTTTGGGCAGGGCGATGTTACGGTCTTGGGGCGAGACGGCGCAGTCGTTCAGCGGATGCCAACCCGTGGAATATTGCCGACGAATGTTGCATTCGCGCTTCCGGGACAACGCCGCCTTCATGTGACCGAATATCAGTATGGACAGATGGAGATGTTCTCTGTTGACTGCGACGGCCTGCCGCTGTGGAATGGGCAGAAAACAGACGCATGACAGCGACCCCCACAAACGTGCAGGTTACAGAATTTGGAGCGAACGGCAGCACTCCCCATCTTCGACGTGTCTTGACGTTGTGGGATTTAATCTTCTACGGCATCGTAGCGGTAACTCCCAGCGCGCCGGCCACGATTTTCGGATTGGCGGACGTAAAGTCGCGCGGACATGTGGTGGTCACCATCCTGGCGGCAATGGTCGCCATGGTGTTCACCGCGATCAGTTACGGCAGGATGGCTGCGCTTTACCCCTCCGCGGGCTCGGCTTACACCTATGTAAGCCGGGGAATTCACCCTTATCTGGGGTTTGTAGCTGGATGGGCCATGCTGCTGGACTATATGTTGATTCCCTTATTCTGCGTGATCTATGGAACGCTTTCCCTGCAACGGGCGATCACTACGATGCCGTTTGCGGTGGGGGCCGCGCTTTTTGCCGGGGGCATTACGCTGCTGAACTTGCGCGGAATTCGCTCTACCGCGCGCACAAATGAGTTGCTGCTGCTTTTCATGTTCGCCGTTCTGGGCTGGTTCATCGTGGTGGCCATCAAATACCTTGTCGCTCATTATGGAGTTCCCCGGTTGTTTTCCACGCGGCCCTTCTACAATCCTGCCACCTTCAATGTGCGCGACATCGCAGGGGCTACATCGTTCGCCGCGCTCACGTATCTTGGCTTCGACTCAGTCACGACGCTGGCGGAAGAGGTAAAAAATCCGCGCAGAAATGTTTTATTGTCGGCGGTGGCAGTCTGTGTGTTTACAGGTCTTTTTGCAGGAGTGCTGGTCTATCTTGCGCAGCTAGTCTGGCCTAACTACAGCACCTTCACCAATATGGATACCGCGTTTATCGATGTGAGCGGACGAGTCGGCGGCGTGGCGCTGCTGAAGGCGATGGCCATCGTGCTGGTGGTTGCGAATATAGGCGCGGGGCTGACATCGCAGGTGGGTGCTGCCAGACTGCTATTTGGCATGGGCCGAGAGAACGTCATTCCCAAGCGTATTTTCGGCCGGCTTCATCCTGTACACAATACCCCGGACACCAACGTGATCATACTCGGCGTCTTGGCCTTCGTCGGCGCACAGCTTCTCAGTTATGAGTTGACCGCGGAACTGCTTAACTTTGGGGCGTTTCTGGGGTTTATGGGAGTGAATGCGGCCGTGATTTGGGAACTCTGGGTCCGTTCCTCGGATCGGAACGCCAGAGTCTTTTTTCTTGACCTGGTACTGCCAACGCTTGGATTTCTATTCTGCGCTGTCATATGGCTGGGACTGGGCAACCCAGCAAAGATCGCGGGTAGCTTGTGGCTGGTGGTGGGTTTCTTTGTGTTGGCCACTCACACGCGCTGGTTTCGGCAACCTGTAGTTTTATCCGACCCGACTATTTACGAGTGATGGATGGCATCGAACCATGCGAATGAAAAAATTTATCAACGATCCGAAGCATCTTGTACCGGAATTGCTGGAGGGGCTGGCCCTGGCCTTTCCCAACAAGATACGGCTGCTTGGAAGCAATATTGTGGCGCGCGCCGTCCCGAAGGCCGCAGGGAAGGTCCGGCTGGTCACGCTCGGCGGCAGCGGACACGAACCCGGCTTAAGCGGATTTGTCGGAGAAGGCATGCTCGATATGAGCGTGGTGGGCGAGATTTTCGCGGCTCCAGGGGCGCCGCGTTGCATGGAGGCAATTCGCACCGCAGCCAAAGGCGACGAGGGCGTTTTGCTGGTGGTCCTGAATCACTCCGGCGATGTGCTTTCCGGAAATATTGCAATGGAAGCCGCCAAGCGCGAGGGCATCAATATTCAAAGAGTCCTCACCCAGGATGGGATGTCCGGTGATCCAGCCGTCAAGGACCGTCGCGGTCTGGTGGGTTTTCTGCCCGTCTATAAAATTGCGGGCGCCGCGGCGGAGCAGGGCGCCTCTCTCGATGAGTGTTGCCAGATTGCAGAGCGAATGGAGCAGAACACGCGCACGCTGGCTGTCGCGGTGCGGACCGCAACCCATCCCTCCACCGGTCAGGCGATCTTTGAACTTGGCGAAGACGAGATGGAAATCGGCATGGGCCAGCACGGCGAAGCGGGAACCGGACGGATGAAGTTGAAGACGGCCGATGAGACTGCGGAAATCATGCTGAATATGTTGCTTGCGGATCTGGGTGTGACCGCTGGCGAAGAGTTGCTGGTCCTGGTGAATGGAGCGGGCGCAACAACATTGATGGAGTTGTTGATCCTGTTTCGCAGCGCGGCTCGAATTCTGGAGGCAAAAAAGATCAAGCTGGTACGTAGCGCGGTGGGTGAATTCATCACCACGCAGGAACAAGCTGGTTTTCAGATGATGATTGCGCGGATGGATCCAGAGTCGATTCGGCTGTGGGATGCGCCGGCGGATTCACCGTATTTCGTAGTGCGATGAAGATCTCGCGATGACAGATGCGATTGGAAAAATTGAGTTAGCGAAGATGTTTGCCCATGCAGCGGAAGAGATTCGCCGCGAGCATTCTTATCTTTCGGAGTTGGATTCGGTGGCCGGCGATGGCGATCATGGCACCACCATGCTTCGTGTCGCTGAACGACTCGAAGCCGCAGCGGGAGCCAACACGCCGGAAGATTTGGGCCACTTGCTGCGCGACGCCGGCTGGAGCGTGATGGGTGTGGACGGCGGCGCATCCAGCGCACTTCTCGGGACCTTTTTCGCGGGCATGGCAGATGCGGCAATTGGCGACGCGTCCATGGATTGCGCTCAGGTTGCCAGGGCATTTGAAGCGGGCCTGGCGGCCGTTTCAAAACAGACAAAGGCGCAGCCGGGAGATAAAACGATGATGGATGCACTGGTGCCGGCGGTCGGCGCAATCAGCGCCGCCGCCGCATCCGGAAAGACTGTTGCTGAGGCGTTCGAAACGGCGGCGTCGGCAGCGCGTGCTGGAGCGGACTCAACAAAGGACATGGTGGCGCGCTATGGACGCGCGAAGTTTCTCGGAGAAAAAACGCGCGGATCGCCCGATGCGGGGGCTGCCTCCGTCGCGCTATTATTTCAAGGATTCTATGCAGGACTCGCATTCGAAAGGAAAGGTTGACTATGGCAGATCTCGATGACGTTCAAGATGGCAAAAACTATCACCTCGACAAGCCGCATCGCAGTGCGGCGTTCAAACTGAAAGGGAGCAACGCGCTGGATTGGGGGATGAAAAACCGCCTGGCGCGCATCTTCAATCCGAACGACGGCAGAACCGTGATGCTCGCCATTGATCACGGATATTTCCAGGGTCCCACCACGGGGCTGGAGCGAATCGACATTTCCATCGTTCCGCTGGTTCCCTATGCCGACGCTCTCATGGTCACACGGGGCACGCTCCGCAGCTCGATCCCTCCTGAGATTTCCACGCCGGTCGTGCTTCGGTCGAGCGGCGGTCAAAGCATTCTCAAAGAGCTTTCCAATGAGCTGATTGCGGTGGATATCGAAGATGCGGTGCGCCTCAATGCTTCCGCTCTGGCGGTGCAGGTGTATATCGGCGGGGTGCATGAACATGAGTCCATCGGCAATCTGACCAAAGTCGTCGACGCCGGAAACCGTCATGGAATTCCAACCCTGGGGGTCACTGGCGTCGGAAAGGAATTGGTGCGAGACGCCAAATACCTGGGCCTGGCTACGCGGATTTGCGCCGAGATGGGGGCCCACTTTGTGAAGACGTACTATTGCGAGAAAGACTTCTCGCGGGTGGCGGCAGGCTGTCCGGTTCCGCTGGTCATTGCCGGGGGCAAGAAGCTTCCTGAACTGGAAGCGCTGCAGATGGCCTATGAAGCGATCAACGAAGGCGCTGCCGGAGTCGACATGGGCCGCAATATTTTTCAATGCAAAACGCCGGAAGCGATGATCCAGGCTGTACGCGCAGTGGTTCACGATGGCGAGACGCCGGAGCGGGCCTACGACCTGTACCTATCTCTAAAAAATATTCCAGTGGGCAGGTGAATTATGGCCAAGAAAAATACAGTGCAAGTGGTTTGCATCGCGGAGTTTAAGGCTATGCCAGGCAAAACGGCGGATTTGATCGCGGCACTGCACGGGCTGATGGAACCAACGCACAAGGAGCCGGGTTGTGTACGTTATGAGCTCAATCAGCGATCCGACGATGACCGGTGGATCACATTTGTCGAGAAGTGGAAAGATCTCGAGGTTTTCGATCAGCACTGTGCCATGCCCTATATCAAGAACTTTTTCGACAATGTCCGTCCATCGCTGGTGGAAACATTCGAAGTGAAACTGTATGAAGAGATTCTTCCCTAGCGTTCGTCCCAAAACGCATGGGTTGAATCAAGGAGCTTGCGGTGAAGGTATCTCAGATTGCGACGCCAGCCTTAGTGGTTGACCTCGACGCGATGGAATTCAATCTGCAGCGGATGGCTGAATTCTTTGCGGGCAAGCCTGCCAAACTGCGTCCCCATTTCAAGAACCACAAGACACCCTTGTTCGCCTGGAAACAGCTACGTGCCGGCGCGAATGGAATCACGTGCGCAACCATGCGGGAGGCTGAGATACTGGTCCGCCACGGCGTCGACAACATCCTGATCGCCAATGAGATTGCCGAAGAGACAAAAGCGGAGCACTTGGTGGAGCTCTCCCGGCATGCTTCTGTGATGGTCGCGATCGACAATCGCAACGCGGTCAAAGATCTTGCGCGTGCCCAGCGGAACAGCAAGACGAGGCTGGAAGTTGTAGTGGACATCGACATCGGGTTGCAGCGATGCGGTGTTGCGCCCGGGGAGGAGGCTCTCCGCCTTGCCCAGTTTGCCATCGCGGAAGGGCTACGGTTCCGCGGAATTATGGGATATGACGGCCACCTTCAAGCGATTCCACAGAGCGCGGCACGCGATGAGATGGTTTGCGCGGGGAGCAAGTCTTTGGTCGAGTCTGCGGCGCTGATCGAGAGTGAGGGAATCCCAGTCTCTATTGTCTCAACAGGCGGGACCGGCACGTACGCCGTTTCCGGGGAGTATCCAGGCATCACTGAAATCCAAGCCGGCTCCTATCTCCTGATGGATACGATGTACCTGGACCGTGGCGCTCCATTTCAGAGATCTCTCACTGTTCTGACAACGGTCATCAGCACGCGCGGCGGATTTCATGCGGTGGTTGACTGTGGGGTAAAAGCGATCAGCGGTGAGCGCGGCCTCCCTACGGTTAAAGATCTACCTGGTGTCCATCTGAAGGCGTTGCACGCGGAACACGGCCTGCTCGAGGTAGACCGGGACTCAAATGGCGCGCTGGAAGTTGGCCAGAAAATGGAATTATGGGTGCGTTACAGCGACGCGACAGTAAACTTACATACCTCCTTATATGGAGTTCGTCATGGCCAGATCGAAGAAGTATTCCGAATTGAGCATTGATACTCGGAAGCATAAGAGTACAGCGCGCGAGCAGTTTCCCACTCAGTCGCTCGCAATGTCCAGCCACGTCCATCTTCCAAAACAATCATTCAGGGACAACTTCAACCTGGTAGGGCCGCAGATCAACGCTGAGGGTGTCCACGTATGGCCCTTTGATGCGTCCTGTCCGATAGACGTTCTGTTCCTTACGGAGACAGGGCGGCACAATGTGCGCATGAATCGTCATCAGTATTTTGAGATTCTCTACTTGTGTTCCGGTACGGCAGACTGTCACATCCAGGACAGACTACTGGCGTTCAACGAGGGAGACCTGGCAATCATCGGCAGCACACTGTATCACCGCATCGAGTGCAGATCTTCTTCGCCGGTCACCATCGCGGCGTTGTTCTTCGAACCGGACTTGATTCGTTGCGATGGCTCCAGCGACAGCGTGGAATATGTCACACCATTCTGTTTGCAGGACTCAAAGTATCCACACATTGTGCCAGCCAAGACCGGTGTGCCTCGCCAGGTGCTGGAAATGATGATGCGCATCCGCACGGAATTGCCAGCCTCCTCTCCAATAGCGCGGCTGACCGTAAAAACCTATTTGAAAATGATTCTGGTTTTGCTGGTCAAACAATATGCCTCCTACACGGGATCGGTGGAAACGTTCCAGCGCCAGCAGCGTGCTCTCGACCGCTTGCTTCCACTGTTTCGCTATCTCGGAGAGAACTGCGGAGATGCGATTCAGGTCTATGAAGCTGCCCGCCTCTGCGGAATGAGTGAGTCGCACTTTATGAGCTTCTTCAAGCGGGTCACTGGTCTGTCGTTCATGAAATATCTCAATCAGTATCGAGTCGAACGCGCTCAACTGCTACTTGCCAGCACCGATGAGCCGATGACCAGCATCAGCCACGAGATCGGATTCTGCGATCAAAGCTACTTCGGCATGGTGTTTCGCAGGGTGGTTGGGATGACTCCCGCCGCGTACCGCCGGCGTTTTCGGAACACGAACGCTGCAGATTGCGGACAGATGCACCACACGCCGTCAGTTGCATCCAGCAGGTATCCATTACTGGAAGCGCCAAAGCAAGTGGCCACAGAGATCAGTCGTCCTCATGCAACTCCACATACAAAGCCAGATCTCCATAAGGTAGGAACCTAATCCGTATGCTCCGGCGGCATTTAACGCTCATCTCAGCAAGACAGCAAGAGAACGCCATGCTCCAGATCGCTCAGAGCCTGCATTTGGAAGAAATTTTAATACGGTGATGAACGAGTAGTCCGATTCTCCAGAGCTTTGCAAGAAAGAATTCCCGGAATTCTATAGATCGAATTGGAATCCATCCCCTAATTTGTGGATCATAGTGCGATACAACTTTAGGCCGGTTGAAACTTCCGATATGCACGCCAATACCAATGCTCAGAGCTAGACATTTCCGGCGCGTCTCTAAATCTTGTTCCAGTCTGAAGGTAAACAATGAATTTGCATCAACTCATGCAGCCGTTCGTTCCCGCGAAGTGGATTCTAGTAGCTCTTGTCGCCATCAGCATCGGAACGCTGACTAGACCTATTCTTGCGGCACCGGCGAGCGTGACTTACTCCGTTGCCCCTGCGCAGGTGAAAGCCTACGATTTTGTCGAGATCACGGCGAAAGTCACAACTCCGGACGCCGCTAATCCATTTGAAGATGCCACGCTGACGGGTTCCTTTGAAGCCACGGACGGCAGTGGGAAATGGAATGTGAATGGATTTTGCGATTCCATGGACGGCAGCGTGTTTCGAATCCGCTTCATGCCGCCCCGCGCCGGCGACTATAAGTACTCCGTCACTTACCAGCAGGGCAAGTTTCAGAAGCGCTCATCCGGGACATTTCATGCATTCAATGCCAGTCTGCCGGGTATTCTGCGGGTCGATCCGAAATACCCCTGGCACTTTATTTGGGAGGGAACGGGGCAGCATTTCTTCTTCAATGGAACGACGGCGTTTTGGCTGATGGGTTGGACGGATGATCACACGATTGAGTACAGCATTGCGCGATTGCACCGGCTGAAAGTAAACCGCATCCGTGTGACGCTTGCGGGACGAACCAACTTGTATTACGGCGAACCAATCATGATCGGTAAGAACTGGACTTTCGACCTGAATCCATGGCCGGCGAAAGACCCCAACGACTTTTTGCACCCCGGTTTCGACTATTCCCGACTGAATGTTTCGTACTGGCAAAAATGGGATCGAATGCTCCGCTTCGCGCAGGAGCAGAACATGAACATCTCGATTGTCTTCGATATGAATGACAACAAAGTTCATCCCGCCGCGGGCAGCGCAGACGAATATCGTTTCATGCAATACGCGGTCAACCGCTTCGCCGCCTTTTCCAACATCACCTGGGACCTTGGCGACGACCTTGATGCTTATCGCGACGAAAAGTGGACCCACGATACCGGCATGTTGCTGGAGCGGTGGGACCCTTATCGCCACCTGGCAACCAGCCATCCAGCGATAAGTATGTTGCACCAGGACAGAGCTTCGAGCTGGTTTGGTTTTACGTCGTACCAGGAGTGGTCGCGCAAACAGCATGCCTTGATGTTGGAATCGCGCAAGCTGCAGGAAAAGACAGGGCGCATCATCCCGCAAACGAATGAAGAATACGGCTACGAGGACCACTATCCGCTGTGGGCTACCCCGGGTTCGGATTCGGCGGATGTATTGCGCCGGACTGCTTGGGACATCGTGATGGCAGGCGCCTATCAGACCGCTGGAGAGACGGTACGGCGTGGCACCAATATCTGGCCCGACACGGGCGGTGGCTGGATGAACGGGCGCGGCGATGACACTATGACCATGTTCCTTGGTTACGGTCACATGGTGGATTTTATGACCAGCTTCGATTGGTGGAAGACCAATCCCCACGATGAGCTGGTAGACAACGGAAACTACTGCCTGGCAGAGCCTGGAAAGATCTACGCGATTTACCTTCCGCAGGGTGGAAAGGTCACGATTCATCTTCAACCGGGTCGTTATCGTGCCCACTGGTTCAGTGCCTTGTCCGGCCAGCAGATTCCGTTGCCAGATGTGGACGGCCCCGTTTGGACTTCGCCGGAAGTTCCGGGCCGCTACGATTGGGCGTTGCTACTTGAGGCCGAATAACTATGCAAAAGTTAGACTTCGGAATTGTCCTTCGACAAAGCGATGACAACTCGTTGCCATGGAGGATCTTCTTAGGGCCTGTTAACACTACGTCGATATAACTCGTGTAGCTTTGTCGGCAATGGAAATCACGGAAGAGCAGTACGCAAGGATGAACCGGCTGGCCGAAGTCGGGGCTATCGCCTGACTGCAAAACTACCTCAACCGACCAACCTTCCCCAGTTCCAAGGAAGATCGAAAGTGCGAAGAACTTTGCACATCCATGATAAATCCCTGTCAAGAAGAGACGGAGACTCTCCCTGGCGCTTGACGGGCGCCCCTGTTGATGCTGTTGCCACCTCCGCTTTGCACATTCCGCTTCTCAGCGAGGGCTCCTGCAATGGTACAAAAGCAGACATCCATTTGCGGTCTCCGACGTTCCGCCGTCACCGGATGCGCGGCGATCAATTCGACGAATGCCTGCGGCGCCGCCTTCTCTTGTGGGCCATCGACTCCTTCGAGTCGCTTCTTCAACTGCGTATAGTCCAGCCGCAGAGGATGAGCAACAGGATGCAGGCCGTATTGCATGGCCAGTTCCACCGCAGACTGCCACAGCGTCTCCGGTAGCCTGGTCCGATGCGGCCGACTGCTGCGAAACTCATCTGACTGCCATTGCATCTGCGCGATTGACTCGGCGATAGCGGATGCGCTTTTGCTGTTCAATCGCCTGTATCTATTGGGCAGGAACTACAGTTTGCTCATGATGGCTGCTTTCGCTTTCCGGCACGCTGCCATCATTCACAACGGCCTGCGCCGGTTTGCTGTCCATCAGCATCCGCAGCGCTGCACTGCTATGGGCCGGTATCAGCAGAGATCGAGTCTGGGTACTGAACGCGGATGCCACGGTGACGGGCACTTCCGCTGCACAAAAGCTATTGTTCTGCACATCCACTGAAACCAGATAATTCTTGCCGGAACTGTTCTTATTCAAAATCGGTCGCCAATAAGCGCTGACGATGTGCAGGTCAGGCAATCCGGTGTCGCGATAGACCCAGTCGTCAAAAAACCGCTCTAGGTCCTTATTCGACGACTTCTGCAGCAGCATTTGAAAATAGCTCGGCTCATGATCGTTCGCGGGAATGTACGCCTGCAATGCTTTTCCCAGCGCCTCGTCCCCCACAATATTGCGCAGCATCCACAGCACATCTGTAGCCTTGTCGCGATAGTAAATATCGCTCCATGCTTCAATTAGGCTTTGCCCTGGATTGACTCCTGGGTCCGTTGTCTCGGCAATCGCGAGTGCGGCCCGATGAGAATCCATCTGATCGATCGCCGTGGTGAGACCGGCACGTTGCTCAATCCACAGCAGCGTCATGAACTGCGCAACACCTTCATCCAACCAAACTCGTCGCGACACAAAATACGCATGGCCCAGCATGTGTGCCATCACCGGATCTATCGTGTCGCTGTCTATACCCTCCTTCAGAGGGAGAAAAAGGATGTTGCGCTCCTCGAAGGGAAGGTCATCGCGATTTGGCAGGTCTACCAGCACTACCGGGCGCTTCGGATGCGTGCCGAGCCATTGTTCGACCAGCGTACGAGTCTGCTGGAACACGTTCTGATACGTCGAGGCCGCTGCCTCGTTGTCGGCTCGGGAGTAAATGTCCAGTCCTGAAACTCCCTCGTGTGCTGCCGACATCACGAAAAAACTGAGCGGCGCGAATCCCAACCGTGTGGATGGCAGAGTAAAGGAAACCACCTGCAGTATCCTATTTCCGGCAATGACCTCGGACGGCGCGGTGAAGCCTGTCCCCTGTTTCACCGCTGATCGCACGTTTGTGGACGGTCCACTTCGGGCTGAACCCCTCTCGGAACTTGGCAAGTCTGTAGCGGCTGCAGATTTTTCTGTTTGCACCCCATCCGGTTGCGCCACGCGCCCATTCAGAAAAGCGACGGACGGTTTCACATCTAGATATTCGACCAGCACATGGATCGCAACATATGCATCGGACTCCCGCAATTTCCATTTGCCTACGGACTCGAACATCTCCGGTCCCTGGCCAAGCAGCACCGGTACAGTTGAAACAGGAAACCAGATCACATTGCCGAATCCGCGAAGGGCTGTAAAATCCGGGCCAATCGCATCCCATTCCGAAGAATCTGCGATCTTCGCCGGCGCGCCCAGGCGCAGCAGACGTTCAGATGACGGGACGACGGTACCGGAGTAAATCACGTTCATCTGTATCGCGGCTCCCGGAGCAAGTGGCTTCTGCAGCTTGACGACCGCCTCCGTCAACTCGCCTGTATGATCGATGTCGCTATCCACCGTCTCGGTCTGGAATATCTCCGGCTTGCCGTCCATTTGGATTGAATCCCAATGCAGCGACGAGGAAAGCTGCAACGCAATCCGTTCCAAAGGCTTGTCGCTGCTATTGTGGGCCACCATACGCGCTTGCACTGCAATCGAACGCTGCGCCGGTTCCAGATGCACTTCAAAATCATAGGAACTGTAAGTGAGCGAGGTGCGTTCGGCATCCGTTGCAAGTGTGGCGCTCGATGGCGCTGGAGGCACTGTCGGCGTGGTCGACAGCTGTTGGGATGCAGATTTATCGGCCGCATCTCCAGCCGTGCTTCCGCTGTTGTCGCTGCGGGAAAAGATGACCTGCCCGTTGTTGGAAGATGGCTTATTTTGCCTGGTTGAACCGGCTTGCTGCCCAAATCCGCTGCCGAGCACCAACAAAAGAAATAAAACTGACGGATACAGCTTAAAATTCATGAACCCAGTCCCTTGAGCGGTCGCTTCGGTCGAGCCGACACGGAATCGGCCTCCCCTTTCGCTGACGATGTCATCGCCGCACGACGTTGCCGCGCCGCCTCATACATCACAATGGCTCCGGCCACGGATACATTCAGCGACGAAACCTGGCCCGCCATAGGAATTCGCAGCAGGTAATCGCAGGTACGCCGGGTAAGCTCATGAAGTCCGCTTCCCTCCCCGCCAAGAACCAATACAAAGTTGCAGTTGTAATCGAAAACGTCGTAATCCATGGTGCCCCGTTCGTCCAGTCCAACGCACCATACGTTTTCTCGTTTCAATTCCTCCAGGGCGCGCACCAGGTTCGTCACTCGTGCAATACGAACATGCTCTGCAGCGCCAGCCGATATCTTCACAACCGTGGCATTCACTCCGACTGCTCGCCGTTCGGGCAGAACCACCCCATCCACCCCCGCCCCATCAGCGGTTCGAAGCAACGCGCCAAGATTATGAGGGTCTTCGATACCATCCAGTGCTACTAAAAAAAGACGCTGTCCGCGGGGCTGTGAAACCTCCTGCAGCGAAGAATATCCCCGCTCGGCCACAACCGCGACCACTCCCTGATGAGCGTCCGTATGCGCCAGCCGTGTCAGATGTTCCTTCGATTCCAGTCGCACCGGTATCCCGGCTGCTTGGCAGGCATCGGCAATACTTTTCAGCCGCTCATCCTGGCGCTGGCGTGACAACACTACCGATTCCAGACGTCGATTGCCCGAGCGAATAGCCTCTTCCACGGCGTGCAATCCGTACAACAGTTGCATAATTAAGTAGTGTACCCTTGGCGGGGCGTCGATTCGCCTTTTCTTCGCCTCGATGGTACCTCTCATTGCCTATTTCTTTCAGCTACCCCCGCTGAATCGTGAAAAAATGAGATTAGGTGGTCACCGTGCGATTCAAAGAAAATCCCATCACTCAACGCGTCTTTCTGGATCGAGCCACCGTCTCTACTAGAGACACCATGGCATCCACTCACACGGCCACGCTTATCGACACGCAGCAGGCACAGGCTGCGAACGCGGAAATCGTTGTGGCGCTTCGCCGCCACGATCCCGACATGATCGAGCAATTGATTGAGCGTTATCAACACCGCCTGTTCCGTTATCTGCTGTTTCTTGTGGGAAACCGAGACCTTGCTCAGGACTTGTTTCAAGAAACCTGGCTTCGCGTATTGGAGCGGGGCTCTCAATACAGTGGACGCTCCCGGTTCGAGACCTGGATGTTCGCCATCGCGCGGAATCTCATGATCGACCATACTCGCAAACGCGTCACTGTTAGTCTCGACGAAGTGACAGATCCAGATAGCGACCACCCCATGGAGATTGCCGCAGACCTGCCTTCTCCATTCGATCACTTTCAATCCGGCGAGCGAGCTGCCCGCATCGGACGTGCGCTTCTCACCCTGCACCCGCTGTATCGCGAGGTGCTGGTTCTGCGCTTCCACGAAGAGATGTCCCTAGAAGAGATCTCTCAAATCAGCAATACTCCATTGTCCACAGTAAAGTCGCGCCTCTATCGCGGAATGGCAGCGCTGAAACCGGTTCTGGAACTGCACCCTGAACCAAATTGTGAGGTGCAGCCGTGAAAAATCATCCGGTAATTACCCCGGCGAACGGAAAGCATTCTGACGCGCGTTCGATTCCCGCGTCGGCGATCTTTTCGAAGGAGGAGCAGGAATTCGCCACAGCGTTTCTGACTGTTGGAGGGGTGGCAGATCGTGCGACGGTGTGCCGTGCCCAGCGCCGCGTCCGCGAGCAAGCTGTCGAAATTGCCGAACGAAGTCGCCGTACACGTCACGGCATTGGCATCACGATTCTCGGATTTTCCCTGCTACTCCTGGTGCTGACTCCTGTGTTTTGGAGCGGAATGCAAATGCTGGTCGATCCGCGGAATTTTCCTGCTTCCGAGCTACAGTTTGTGTACGTAATTGCGTGGTTTTTCCCTGTCACGCTGGTGACATTGTTCCTTCTATTCTTGCGGACGCGGGCAGGGGGCGGGGCAAGGCGGATCGATCATCGTGTGACATCGCGTTTGGATTCGATGGTTCGATAGATGGATTTGCAATCTGTTGCAAAGCGGGTTAGATCGAAAAATATTCGTATGGAACCATACTTTCAAGAATTCAGAGGAGTGCCGGTTTGCTGACGCACTTCAACATAGCAATATTCAATTAATAAATGGCCCGCAGCGATTCCAATTCGGCTTTCTCCGTTACCGAAGAACTCACCCTTATACCCCGCTGGTCGGTCGTTCTTGCGCTTGTAGCATTCATTGGTATTCAGTATCTTTTCTTTTTCGTCCTGCACACCCACTACCATAGCCCGTTCCCCGTGCATGTCTATTTCGGAACCTCCTGGGGAGCTCTCGTCGCTGTTTATATGCTGATGATCGGGTACATCAGCGAAGATGCACCCCGCCGCAACATGGGCAAATGGCTCTGGATTCTGCTGTGTATCGTCTTGCAGGGCGGCATCGGTCCTGTGTTGTACTTTCTGCTGCGGCAACCCGTGCTGTCGCAGTGCCCTTGCTGCGGGACCAAGGTGGACGGCAATTTCAATTACTGTCCCCAGTGCGCATATCGGGTCTCACCAAACTGCGGTGTTTGCCATGAAAGCGTCCGTATCACCGACCTTCACTGCACCCACTGCGGGCATGATCTAGCCGACGACAACTCGCCGGCGCGTCTCAGCACGTATCGCACCTAAACGAACCTCCTCACCCCCGTTCCACACATCTTCCAAACCTGAATTTCTTATGCGTACGAACAGATCTATACCGGGCCTGGGCTTCCTCGAAACATCTTTCCCTGGTGTAGAGTGGTCGTAAACCATGACGATTCGCGCCGTGATTGTCGACGATGAACAACTGGCACGCCAGGAGCTGGAGTATCTGCTTCGCAAAGCCGGCGACGTGGAAATTGTCGCCCAGGGAAAAAATGGCGTGGAAGCGGTGGAACTGGTACGAGCACATCAGCCAGACGTGGTCTTTCTAGACGTACAGATGCCTGGACTCGATGGCTTTGCGGTTCTCAAGAAATTACTCGAAAAGGGTCGGAAATCGCCACTCCCCAATATTGTCTTTGCCACTGCGTTTGATCGATATGCCGTTCGCGCTTTTGAGGTGAATGCGGTTGATTACCTGCTGAAACCCTTCGACGAGAAACGAGTCCGGCATACCCTTGAAAGAGTCAGGAACAGGCTGGCAGAGGTCGCTGCGGGGCTCTCTGGTTCTGGATCGATCAGCTCGGCCAAGTCGCCGGCGGTGAAGGAAGCCCCCGATGAAATTGTTCATGCGGCGAACGCCGTGGACGATCGACTGGACGCCCTGGTTCGCCTCCTGGAGCAGCAGCAGGCGCCAGCCAAAAGCACAGCGGCAAAAATTGTTCTCCGTGTCGGCGGTCGCCTTCTGCTCGTGGAACAGCGTGACATATGCTTCGCTTCCATCGAAGAAGGTACAATCAGCGTGGCCACTCACTCCATCGAAGGTCATTCAAACTGCCGGACGCTGGAAGATCTGCTCGATCTGCTGGATCCAGAGCTTTTTTGGCGCGCTCATCGTTCCTTCGTCGTCAATATCCATCGCATTCAGGAAGTCGTACCGTGGTTCAAGTCCAGCTACCAATTACGCATGGATGATCGACGCCACACAGAAATTCCCGTTAGCCGAGCCCAAACGAAACGTCTGCGAGAACTGTTCAATCTCTGAAGTTCTTCAGTCGTAGCGCTCGAAGTGGATTTGCTTGCGGTCCCAGCCCAATTCCTTAAGTTGCCCTCGATTGGCTGCTACCATTTCGTTCAAGCCGCAAATATATGCCTGCATCGGCGGTGCATCGCTACTCCGCGAACAAATCGCCGGATGCTCCTGCAGTTGTTGTTTTACTTGGGTCTGCACGTAGCCACGCAGGCCCTCCCAGCCCGCATGAGGATTGCTCAGTGCCGGCAGATAGTGAAAGTTGGGATGCTCTGCTGCGGCTTTCTCAAAGTAGCGATGATAGTAGAGCTCCGACTCATGTCGTGTGCCATAAATCAGCCAGAAATGCTTTCCTTCGCTTCTGTCTTCCGATTCGCTTGGGAACAGGAATTGCACAAAGCCTCGCATCGGCGCAATCCCAGTACCAGTGGCGATCAGCATCGTATCCGTGATTGGACTACGCAGTACAAACAATCCGTATGGACCGTGGAATTTGGCGGTGGCCCCGGGTTCCATGTCACAAAGCTGGTTAGAAAAAAAGCCTCCGTCCACACGATCCAGGCAAAGATCGAACCGGTTGCCGTTCGGAGCGGACGCAATGGAATAGGCGCGAGTCTGTAACTTTCCACGACTATCCTCGGCAATCATGGAAACAAACTGGCCAGCCTCGAAGTCAAAGGTCTCCAGTTCTGGCACGTCGAACCCTAGGTGATAGCACTGGGCGCTCTCCGAGAGCAATTTCTTCTCCAGCAGGCGCGCCGTGTAAATCCTACGTTCCAAGAACTTCCCTCTCGTCTGCCCTGTGTTGCATGTCTTCCGTCAGATATTCAGCAAAAATAAAAACCACTCACTCACCGACTGTCCCTCGTGATATGAGCGATTGATCCAGCCACCTGTGAGTTTGCAATGCGCATGGCAAACTCCAGATATCGGCAACTTAGGGCCGCTCCGTACAAACGGAGGCAGAAATTACACGAAATGCGAAACCGAAGCTGAGTGACTTACAGCGATCAATAATGTTTCATCTTCGGCGGATAGCGGTCGAGCATTTTGTAGACGGAATGGGCGACCTGCTTCTCCTCCGCGTCGCCGCTCTTGGTCACGTCGTCTTGGACTGCCTCTCCGCGCCAAACAATTTTCCGGGTATGCGCATCGATCATATCCAGGGTCAAGTACCCCATGACACGACGATCCATCCTCGTCTGGGAGTAACTCATGCCTCCCATTCCCATGCCGCCCCATCCCCAGCCGCCCCAGCCCCAGCCACCCCATCCAGGACCAAACCCATAGCCGTACGTGTCGAGGTCGGTGGTCACATGGGTCGTAAAGTGGTAGGTCACATACAGGTCGGGGTTCTGCGATCCGGAAACTTGTCGCAAGCCCTTCTTCTTGGTCAGGGCATAGTTCACATATTCCCCAACGTACTGCCGGTAAAAGGGATGGTTCGTCGCCTCGCTGTCCACCCACTCGTAGGTTTTGTACTGGGCGAAGGGCGCGTATTTGCTCCAGTTGGCGCGAACCTGCTGCGCAGATGCTGCGAATGGCAGCCCCATTGCCAAGCCCACACCAACCGCCAAAACAACCCCTGAACGAATCGTTGAATGAAAAATCTTCGTCAACATAACAAAACTCCCTCTTTCGCAGACTTCCAACGCCACGAATTCCAACCTGACGAACCTTGCAATCGGCTGCATCAAGGCGTCGTTTATTAGAGTCTCAACCGGCCATTTCGTTAGCCGGGATCCTCATCTTCACCTTCACGTTACAACACGAAAATTGCGAAAAGGTTGCGCGGCTTTTCTGGAAAAGCATTCCCCTCGTGGATGAATCGTGTGTGATTCCAGCTCCCATCGATCACTCGCGCTGTATCCTGTTGGTAACTACCATTCATAGCACTGATCACGTAGTCTTGAACCTAAGGTTGACATGCGAAGTTTCCTCCTCCAGATCGCAGACGGATCCGGCCTCGTCGGCAAAGCCGTTCTGGCTTTCTGTCTAGCTGCATCGTTGTTCATTCCGTCTTTCGTCTCAGCAAGTTCCACGCAGTCGGGCGTCGCTTCCACGCAACGCGCCAGACGGTTGCGCTCGTCAAAGCATGCGGCCACGCGCCGGACAGCATCCTCAGTTCACCGCCGAAATGCGAAGTCCGCTGCCGCAGGCCATGCCGCGATCGCCCATTCACCGCGTTCGCGCCGGCTGGCTGACCCGCGCCGCGCCCCGGTCTCACGTTCACGGAAAACAAGCTATCGTCGCCGAACCAAAGCGTATACCCGCTCCCGCCGTTTGTCCGTAACGCTGGATCAGGTCCACTCGCGCGCGACACCACTTACCGAAGCCTCTTCTGCGTCGACCGAGCCCCTACCCGCGTTGGCGACATCCTCGCCGAATGAAGAAAGCGCCTCCCCTGCGAATGCGCTAAGAACTCGTGATGTGCCTCTCTTTAATACTTCGGTGCCTCGCTACATGCCCACCGCCCTGCGCGGTTCGCATGAAGTGCTGGTTCACCAGAACATCATTGCCGACGTGGAAGGCCTCAGTCGAATTGAGAACGACACTCAACTTAGCGCCATGATACATTCCGGTGACCTGGTAGCTTTGCCGGCTTCCCCGGGCTTGGCGATTGATCCTCGCCTGCCTCTCAACCGCCGATATTGCCGACCGTGGACGGCTCAATTTCTTAGCAATCTCGCACGCGCCCATCGGGAGATTTTCGGGCGACCCTTGCAGCTCACCTCTGCCGTTCGCACAGTAAGCTTTCAACGCCACTTGGCTCACTATAACGGCAATGCTGCACCAACCTCTGGCGACACCGCCTCTCCACATCTGACTGGGCAGGCTATTGACCTTGGGAAAAAGGGGATGTCGCTGAAAGAGATCGCATGGATGCGGGCCGTATTAGGGCAGCTTCAAGCCAGCGGCAAGCTCGATGTCGAAGAAGAATTCGAGCAGGCATGTTTCCACATCTCCGTTTATAAAACATACGCGCCCCATACCGCCCCGCCTACGCAGCTTGTAGCAACCGACGATACGACGCCATCAGAAACTCCCGCCTACGCGCTTCCAGCCCCAGCCGTTGGAGGTCTCGTCGAACCGGTCAGCCTGCCTGTGAGACATCCCGTTTATGTTCGGCGTACCCATGGCTACTATGTCCATCATGTGCGACGGGTGCCGTCTGTCCGTCGTCATCGTCGACATAGAAGCATGTCTCTACTCGCCGCCGGGCTCCACTAGCCAAAAGTATCACCTGGTTGAAGTCCTCCCGTTCCAAAATTCCTGGTTTCTCCCGCAGACTCTTGTTACTACATCGGTATGCGTGTGAGCAATTACATCAGTCTTTTCCAATCGAAGGATGAGCCTGAAGGATAGAGAAGGGTAGGCTGGGTTGTCCTTTCTGGCTTTGAATTTTAATCGAACGTATTCGCAGTCGTCGGGGCGGAGGGAATGTGGAAATCGGTC
>JAJZCA010000374.1 GCA_021798735.1 Acidobacteriota bacterium
TCTCTCGGCCTGCACCTGGTCTCGAATCCCAGCCACCTGGAGGCCGTCGATCCCGTGGCCATGGGCCGCGCGTATGCCAAGCAAATGCGCTATGGCGCGGACGGATGCGAGCGCGTCTTGCCGATCGTCATCCACGGAGACGCAGCTTTCGCCGGCCAGGGAATTTGGGCGGAGACCATGAATCTGGGTTCGCTCAAAGGCTACTCTGTCGGCGGCAGCATCCAGATCATTGCCAACAACCTGATCGGTTTTACGGCGGAGCCGGACGAGTACAATTCTTCCCGCTTTGCTTCCGACATTGCGCGGCGTCTGCCCGTACCCATTTTTCACGTGAATGCGGAGGATGTGGATGCGGTGATGCGCGTCGCAGCGCTGGCCGTTGCATACCGCTATCAATTCCACACAGACGTCGCGATTGACCTGATCGGATACCGTCGCCACGGGCATAGCGAAGTGGATGACCCAACCATTACCCAGCCGATGCGGTATGCAAAAATTCAACGCCATCCCCCGTTGCATGAACTCTTCGCGCAGAAGATCGGCGTGGATCCGGCAGCGCGTGTGCGCCAGGCGGAATCGAAATTCGAGATGGAACTGCAGCGCGCTCGGCAAATGAAGAAAAAGGCCGTGCTGGCGGATCTGCCGGAATATTGGTCGCACTACAAAGGCGGCCCGCACCGCGCGAAATATGAAGTGAACACAGGAATTTCCGCAGAGGAAATCCGTGCCATTGCCGACGGTTTGGCCCGATATCCGGCGAACTTTCATATTCATCCAAAGATCAAAAAGCTGCTGGAGCAGCGCGCGGAAATGGGACGCGGAGAACGCCCGTTCGATTACGGCATGGCAGAAGCGGTTGCCTTCGGGTCCCTGTTGACGCGCGGAACACCGGTGCGCCTCAGCGGGCAAGACAGCCAGCGCGGCACATTCAATCAGCGCCATAGTGTCTTGATCGATGTGGAAGATGAAACGAAATTTGTGCCGCTCAATCATCTGGCGCTTCAGCAAGCGCTGTTTGAGGTCTATAACTCCATGTTGTCCGAGGCGGGGGTGATGGGGTTTGAGTATGGTTTCAGCCGCGACTATCCGGAAGCGCTCGTAATGTGGGAAGCGCAGTTTGGCGACTTCGCCAACGGCGCGCAGATTGTCATCGATCAGTTTCTCTCTTCGGCGGAAGACAAGTGGGGGTTGCTGAGCGGACTGGTGCTGCTGTTGCCGCATGGGTATGAAGGGCAGGGGCCGGAACACTCCAGCGCCCGCATGGAACGTTATCTGCAGATTGTCGCACGAGACAATATCCAGGTCTGCCAGCCGTCCACTGCGGCGCAATATTTTCATTTGCTGCGGAGGCAGGTACTGCGGTCGTGGCGCAAGCCGCTGGTTGTCTTCACGCCGAAGAGCATGCTGCGGCACCCGGATGCAGTCTCGCCGCTGCAGGACCTGACTAGGCCGCATTTTCTGAACGTGCTGCCGGAAACAGAATTGCAGGGCGTAACGCGGCTGCTGATCTGCACTGGAAAGATCGGCCATGAACTGCGGGTAGAGCGCGAGAAGCGGAAAGATGCGACCACCGGCGTGATCTTCATAGAACAGTTGTATCCGTGGCCGGACGAGGAACTGCGTGCGGCGATCGATGCGCAGCCCGAGGCCAACGATCTGGTTTGGGTGCAGGAAGAGCCGGAGAACATGGGCGCGTACTCGTTTGTGCTGCCGCGACTGCGGGAACTGGCCTTCGATCGTCAGGTGCGCAGCGTGAAACGTTCGGCGGCAGCCAGTCCAGCAACTGGCTCGGCCAAGGCACACGCGATGGAACAGAAAACGCTGATCGATCTTGCGCTCAGCCGCGGATAATCACCGCAAGCCTGCCGGATGCCAGGTGCCCCACATCTCGCCTCTGAGATGTGGGAGTGAAGGGTGATCGCCTCTCGGAGGCGCGAGCGCGCTCCGTTTACTAGCGTGCGGGGACCACGTAGAACAGGATGGCGAAGTAGTGTGTGACGCTTCCCGCAAGCACGCACAAATGCCATATCCCATGGAAATACCGCACGCGATCGAAGGCGAAGAACAGAATGCCAACCGTGTAAGCAACGCCGCCTGCAGCCAGCCAGAGTACACCATGCCAAGGAATGGCTTGTAGCAATGGGTGCATGGCAAAAACGACAAGCCAGCCCATCCCGAGATAAATCATCGTGGAAGCAACTTCGAACCTGCCAATGGCGAGACTCTTGAAAATGACGCCGGCGACGGCCAGCGACCATACGATGGCGAACAACGTCCAACCGACCTGTCCGCGCAGAGTGACCAGCGTAAAGGGTGTATAGGTACCGGCAATCAACAGATAAATCGACGAGTGATCGAGGATGTGGAAGACTCGGCGCGCTCGCGTGCGCACCAGCGAGTGATAGAGCGTGGAACAGATGTAGACCAGTACCAGCGTTGCGCCATAAATGGAGCAGCTGACGATCTGGCGGCGGCTTCCGCAAGTCGAGGCGTAAATCAGATAAGCCGCCCCGGCCAGTGCAAATGCTGCCCCAACTCCGTGGGTAATCGCGTTGGCGAGAATGTCGCCAAGTCGAGGATGCGCATGCATAGGGCGGATGTTGGATGGCGGCGGCAAATACCAGGTATAACACCGCAATTTCAGGGTTGTCGTGACGACCATCACCGGAATGCCATCGTTGCATCTCATAGGCTATCGTGGTGGCCTGAAAGTGCCTTCAGGAAGTGCGAGCTTTATGCATGAAGTAGGAATCGCCAGCGAAATTTTGCGCGCCAGCCATGCCGAGGCGGCTCGCAGGCCTGGTACTGGATGAAGTTGCGGCGACCAGCGATGAAATGTTTTTTCGATCGCAAAGACGGGCAGAATCCCTATCAATCCTCATCCCCCGCTTCCGGCATGTTGGTGGGCTTGCGGTCGGGATCGATTGCTGGATGATGAGCATTCCTGATCTGCCGATTCATCTCCGGCAATTGCGTTTGCTTGAATTGCTCCCACCCAGGCAGCACTTCCTTCCCTTCTGCCTGCACATGCGCGGCTGCGGCTAGCTGGGCTTCTGTTGGATTGGCATCCGCCTGCTGCAATGCTCCATACAACGCGGTCGCCTCCGCTGTCACTTCATCGAGACCGGGAAGCCTATCGCCGCGGCGACCCGCATCTGGTTCCGTTCCGTCCACGACTGCCTTTAACGCCGCATTGAATGACGCGAGTTGCGCTGCGAGAGCAGGGTCCTGGATCGCCGATGCCTGTTCCATCGCCGAGTGCGCTTGCAGATCTGCCTTGGCAAGCGCATCGAGTGACGCCGCCAAGGTGACTTGTGCCGTGTGCAGCGCCTCCAATTCTGCCAGCGACATGTGTACGCGCGGGTCCATCTTCACCAGCATAGGCTGCGTCTCAG
>JAJZCA010000375.1 GCA_021798735.1 Acidobacteriota bacterium
TCCACTCCAAAAGCGCGTTCCATCTTGGCTTGTTCACGCGCGCCGTGGATTGGACAAGACAGATTCAATCCAAAGCCTCGGCGGTTGCATATACATGCTTGTTCCATGGGCCACTCTTTCTGAAACTGAAACACTCGTATCAAGATCGTTGTATGCCAGCGGCACATCAGACTGGCGCACACCTGCGGTGAGTTCGGCGGTTCACAGTTAGACTGCGCGCTCTTTTTCCGTCTCCAATAATGCCTGGATCGGATGTGCATCGCAGGAAAAGTATCCGCCATAGTTACATTTGTGCGACCATCCTGCCATCTCGCCACAGTTGGGCACGTATTGCCGTTCGAGAAAGATCGGTACGGGATCTACCTGATCGGCATCAGCTCCATTCGCGTCGTATGTAGCTGTTCCTCCGCACCAAACGCATTGGGCTTTTGCGCACTCCTCCATTGCTTGTTGTCTCGAGGCGTCCTGTTCAAGCGCGTGGCACTGGCACGCGCAGTCTTCGTAGGAGCAGTCAGAGCAGATTCCATGGACGCATTCGACACTCACAATACTACGATTCATTGTTGCCCTCGCCTTCCCGCCATTACGGCGCATGTACCGCCGTTATTTCTTTGCCGAGAAAAGGCTTTGCAGGCGGCGATTCTGTTCGATCTTACGTTCGATATCGACACGACGGAGACCGCGGATCAATGCTGGGTCGACCTGCCAGGCATCTCCAAAGGGAATGTGTTGCAGGGTGAGCGGTCGTTCTTTGGACACGCGATACAGCGCGTAGCCATCTGCGGCCGGGAATTGGAGGACGGCTCCCACAATCTCACCCGGCTTCAAATTGTCGGATACGTCGGTAAGCTTCTTGTACTCCGCGGACGTGCGATTGTAGAACACATCGAAAGGCTCTCCGGGTCGATGGGAGAAATCGCCGGGAGCGGGTTTTTTGTCGAGTTGTGCCATTGAACTGCCTTTCTGAGGGGCGGGGATGGAAAGGGAACTGCCGCTTAGGGAGCGACGGGTGTTGCGGAATCGATTGGACTCGATGTAGATGGTGCTGTGGGTATGCCAGCCGCCAATCTGCGCTCCAACGCGATGCGGAGATACGAGTCCACATCAGACTGCTTGAGCATCCACTGGCAATAATCGAGAGGTACTTCCTCGATGCTCAGTCCTTTATGCTTCCCAAAATACATAGTGTCGGGAATGCGCGCAGCCTCGGAAAGTTGCCAGAGGTCGCTCCACAGAGTGGACGCAAAGTGATGGATCAAAGCGCGCAGGATGAGATGAGCGAGCAGATGAAGACGTCGGTCTGTGCCGAATGGGCTCGCGTCAGCAGTAAATGCGCCTGGTCGAGATCGAGAAGTTCTGGAAATGTGTCTGCCAGAAAATAGAGAACGGCGGACTGCGAATAGGAATCGAGACCGGGCCAAGCCTTGCGACATAAAGGGAGAGTGTCGATGCGGCGGAGAGAAGCGCAGTCGGCATGCCAAGGCTGAATGACGTTCCAATCGTAGTCGATGTTATGTCCGACGAGAAAGACCGTGCCGGCGGGCAGATGAAATGTTTCGGGCGCTGGCATATCGGTGAGCATGGAAGGCAGGATGTGGTGGGTGGCGAGGGCGCCGTAGCCCATGAGCCCAGCTTTCATCGGCGCATGGCGATGTTCGGCGGGAAAGGGGTTGTATCGCTGATGAAATGTCAGAGCCGGGGAAGGATTGCCAATTCCTTCAAATGCAAGATAGGCAGCCTCGATCATGAGAGAGGGTTTGTCCGGATCGTTGCTGATGTTGGCGGTTTCCGTGTCGAAGACCACGGCGTAGTGGAGCTGCGTATTGTCCATAAGGAACGCTCCTACCAGCCCGTGGTTAAAGTCGTTGGTTGATGCAGGACAAGTATGGAGGGAAAACGTCTAACGAGTATGGCGATGGGCAGGCGGGAAGAGCGGCGGGTGCAGGAGTCGTTGTGGATTGCGCATACGGAATTGGCTTCGGCTCCGGGGCATCCGTTTTATGAAAAGCTGAACGAGTTGCTGGATGCGGAAGGCTTCGATGGCTTCGTGGAAGGATTGAGCGCGAAGTTCTATGCGAAGAAGTTTGGGCGTCCATCGCTTCTTCCCGGCATCTACTTTCGTTCGCTGTTGATTGGATATTTTGAAGGCATCGAGGGCGAACGCGGCATCGCCTGGCGGGTGGCGGACTCGCTGGGGCTGCGGCGGTTTCTGGGCATTGCCCTGACCGAAGCAACGCCGGATCATTCGACGCTTTCACGCACCCGCCGGCTGATCGATCTGGAGACGCACGAGCAGGTATTTGCCTGGGTGCTGGGCCTGCTGGCCGATCGCGGCTTGTTGCAGGGCAAGCGGATCGGCATCGACGCCACGACGCTGGAGGCGAACGCGGCCATGCGCTCGATCGTGCGGCGCGACACGGGCGCGAGTTACAACGAGTTCCTCACGGGACTGGCCAAGGCGTCGGGCATGGAGACGCCTACCCGCGAAGATCTGGCGCGGCTGGATCGCAAGCGCAAGAAGCGCACCTCGAATAAAGAGTGGAAGAGTCCGATCGACGAGGACGCGCGGGTGGCGAAGATGAAGGACGGCAGCACGCATCTGGCCCACAAGGCCGAGCACGCGGTGGACATGGACTCGGGCGCGGTGGTGGTGGTCACCTTGCAGGCCGCCGATCTTGGCGATACGACGACCGTACACGAAACCCTGGCCGAAGCAGGCATGGCGGTCGCTGAGCTGGTTGGGCGCGAGGCCGAGTTCCACCCTGACGCAGAGCCGCAGGTCAATGTAGATGGGATCGAAGAGTTGGTAGCGGACAAGGGGTATCACAGTGGCGCTGCTATCCAGTGGGTTCAGGAGAGCGAAGTACGCAGCTATATCCCGGAACGGAAGCAAACTGGCAAGCGGAATTGGGAAGGCAAGCAGGCAGAGCAGCAGGCGGTCGAGGCCAACCGGAGCAGAGTGACGGGCGATTATGGCAAACACTTGTTGCGAAGACGCGGCGAGTTTGTCGAACGCAGTTTCGCGCACTGCTACGAGACGGGTGGAATGCGGCGTTGCACCTTGCGTGGACGGGACAACATTTTGAAGCGGCTGCTGATCCACGTCGGCGCATTCAACCTCGGCCTGGTGTTGCGGAAAATGCTGGGAGCGGGAACGCCGCGAGAGCTGAAGGGCCGCGCTGCAAGTCTCATTTTGCGCCTTTTTGAGTGGCTCACATGCCACCATCGACGGGATGGCGCGGCAGAATCCCGCAACGACCCAATTCTCGCCCTTTTCGGCAACTACCGCTCCGCCGATTGAGATCTCCGCCCATCTGGAATTTAGCTACTTGCACCACGGGCTGCTAAGTAGGTT
>JAJZCA010000376.1 GCA_021798735.1 Acidobacteriota bacterium
CAACCCGCCAGCGCGAGCGCCAGCAGTGGGATGGTCCAGAGGCCGGCGCGCGTGCAGGTTTTTTTCGGCATACTCCGATTTCCTTTTCGTCGTACGAGCAGATCCTTCCAAACCGAGGATGGCTCCGCCGGTTAGTTTGCGAGCGCCGCAATGACGGCATCGCCGAATTCGTTCGTCCCCGCCGTACCCCCAACGTCGCGCGTCAGCCACTGTTTGGCCTCGTATACCTTTTCGATTGCTCGATGAACACGATCCGCCGCCTCTGCTTCGTCAATGTGGCGCAACATCAGCACAGCAGACTGCAGCAGTGCGGTTGGATTGGCAACATTCGTTCCGGCGATGTCTGGCGCGGAGCCGTGGACAGCTTCGAAAATCGCGCAGTCCGCGCCCAGGTTCGCCCCTGGAACCAGGCCCAGACCGCCGACAAATGCCGCGCACAGATCGCTGATGATGTCTCCATACAGATTTTCCAGCAGCAGCATGTCGTATTGAAACGGGTTGGTTACCAGTTGCATGCACGTGTTATCGACCAGGTGCTCTCCATAGATCACGTCCGGATATTTCTTGGCGATGTTGCGCGCACAGCGAAGAAACAGTCCGTCCGACATCTTCATAATGTTGGCCTTATGCACAGCGTGGATCTTTTTTCGGCGGTGCTTGCGAGCGTAGGCAAACGCAAATTCCGCGATTCGCGTAGATGCTTTCTCCGTGATGATCTTGATCGATTCCACGACGCCCGGCACCACTTCGTGCTCAATGCCGACGTATTCGCCTTCCGTATTTTCCCGGATAATGATCAGATCCACGGCGGGATAATGCGTCGGCAGACCCGGGAGGTTCTGAATGGGGCGGAAATTTGCATACAGCTCGAAGTGCTTGCGCAGGATGACATTGATGGAAGAAAAACCGCCGCCGATCGGCGTCGTCACCGGCCCCTTCAATGCCACGCGGTTGCGCTCGATGGATTGATACAGTTCGCTCGGAATGTACTCCTGGTATCGCTCGTACGCCTCTGCGCCGGCCAGATGCTCCTCCCAGACGAATTTCACTCCAGTCGCTTCCAGAATTCTGACTACGACTCGAGTAATCTCCGGTCCAATTCCATCGCCAGGAATCAGCGTGATCTTGTACTCCGGTGCGTTCGATTTTGCATTCATGCGGTGTTTCTCCCCGAATATTTTGCGCCGTTCCGATGTATGTCGGGCTCGAAATCTGCCTAGAGCGACTCCAACTCGGACTTGAATTCATGGACATCTTTGAAGTCTCGATGGACAGACGCGTAGCGAATGTACGCAACTGTGTCGAGCGCTTTCAGTTCGCGCATAATCAGCTCGCCCACTTCAACCGTGCTGCGCTCGCGTTCGGCTGAATCCATCACGTAGCTTTCCACCTGGTTGACAATGGATTCTAACTGCGCTGCCGGCACCGGTCGTTTTTCGCAGGCGCGTAACAGTCCGCTCAAAACTTTCTGCCGATCGAACTTTTCGCGGCGGCCATCTTTCTTAACGACCATGTAGGGGATTTCATCCAGACGTTCATAGGTGGTGAAGCGTTTTTGGCAACGCTCACATTCGCGTCTTCGCCGAATAGAATCAGCTTCCTTGCTTTCGCGCGAATCGACAACTCGGTCTTGCGTAAACCCACAGTAGGGACATTTCATCGGTATAGTTTGATTCTACCAATCGCGACGGTCTGCGGAGAATCAGAGGTCAGCCGAGCTTGACGCTGCGCAAACGCAGCGCGTTGGAGATGACAGAAACGGAGCTCATCGTCATCGCCGCGCTGGCAATCATAGGACTCAACAGCAATCCGAAAAATGGGTACAGAATCCCGGCGGCGATGGGCACGCCCAGCGAGTTGTAGAGGAAGGCAAACCATAGATTCTGCCGGATATTCCGCATCGTTGCGCGGCTCAAGTTACGGGCCCGCACAATGCCGTGCAAGTCGCCTTTCACAAGGACGATCCCAGCACTTTCGATCGCAACATCGGTGCCGGTGCCCATGGCAATGCCAACGTCCGCCTGTGCCAGCGCTGGCGCATCGTTCACGCCGTCCCCGGCCATCGCTACTTTACCGCTAGCCTGCAGTCGCTGAATGATCTGTGCCTTTTGCTGCGGCAGGACGCCCGCTTCCACCTGATCGATGCCAAGCTGCCGGGCAACCGCTTCCGCCGTTGTCTGGGTATCGCCGGTCAGCATCACCACGCGCAAGCCATCGCGATGCAGATGTTGCATGGCTTTTCGCGCGGACTCCTTGATCGGATCGGAGACACCCAGCAGCGCCGTCAGTACGCTATCGACTGCGGCAAATAGAACCGTCACGCCCTCTCGCTGCATGGCCTCAGCGCGCTCCCGTGCATCGCCTAGAGGAATACTCGATTCCTCCATCTGCGCTGCATTGCCGATCACAACAGCGTGGCCATCGATTTCGGCCCTCGCGCCTTTTCCCGTGGCCGACTGAAACCCATTGGCCGGCGCGATTGTCAAATTTCTTTTTTTTGCTTCGCGAAGAATCGCTCCTGCAAGCGGATGTTCGCTGGCCTGTTCCAGACTGGCCACCAGCCGGAGCACTTCAGCCTCTGCAAGGTTTCCCACCGTCTCGATCTGCGTCAGTTGCGGCTTTCCCTCGGTCAACGTCCCGGTCTTATCCACTACCAGAGTTGTCACCTCTGCCAGAGTTTCCAAAGCCTCTGCGTTGCGCACCAGCACGCCCGACTGTGCTCCGCGCCCGGTGCCCACCATGATCGACATCGGCGTAGCCAGCCCCAGCGCGCACGGACAAGCGATAATTAGCACCGCGACGCCGTTCACCAGCGCATGTGCTAGATGAGGCTCTGGCCCCCACAACGCCCAGACAATTGCCGTCACAACGGCGATTACGACCACTGTGGGAACAAACCATCCCGCCGCCCGATCGGCTAGCCGCTGAATGGGCGCTCTTGTCCTTTGTGCCGCACTCACCATCTGCACAATCTGGCTGAGCAAGGTTTCGCTGCCCACGCGCTCGGCTCGCATACGGAAACTCCCCGTCGCATTGACCGTTCCGCCGGTAACCTGGCTGCCTGCCGTCTTCTCCACCGGTAACGGTTCTCCCGTCACCATCGATTCATCGACACTGCTACCGCCATCAAGCACCACGCCATCCACCGGAACCTTTTCGCCAGGCCGCACCCGCAGCGTGTCGCCGACGGCAACTGCATCCAGCGGACGATCTTCTTCACGGCCGTCGGGAAGCACCATCCGGGCCGTCTTGGGTGCCAGGCCCAGCAATGCTTTCAGCGCGCTCGATGTGCGGCTGCGCGCCTTCAGTTCCAGCACCTGCCCCAGCAGCACTAACGTGGTGATGACAGCGGCC
>JAJZCA010000377.1 GCA_021798735.1 Acidobacteriota bacterium
CTGCCGCGTCGTCTCTCGAATCTCCCAATACGATGCCACCACAATGCTCTTGTCGTCGTACCAGCCGTCTGTGTCGCCTCCAAAGTCATCTGCGGCAAAACTCCGTTTTTCAGCGTCCGGATACTCGCGCTCAAACTCTTCCATTGGCAGACGGTCAAGCTCGAACGCCCACTTGATGTCCGACCCGTCCAGTTCCTTGTAGTCCGGGTCAATCAGGATGCAGTCCGGATTCATCACAGGCACAATCAGAATCTCCTGCTCGTCCGTCTGGTCGCTCACATAGGCTCTGGTTACCTTCCAGTATCCGATGTTGCGCTCCACGGCAGCCTGAAGGCCGTTGATATAGGCTTGCTGAGCATTGCATCCGTACTCTATAGCCCGGATTCTTGATTCCCGGTATTCTGCCAGCGCCTCGGTCGCCCCATCTCCGGCTGGATCGACCACAATCCCTCTGGGGTTCTGACGCGCCGTATTCACCACCTGGTTGACGTACTGATTGAGTTGATCCGCGCATACCGTTGGGCGATTCTTCCTGGCGTTCCTGTCCTCATCATCCCACGGGTCGCCAGAGACATAGCGCATGTTTTTCTGGCCTTCTTTGCGGTTCCGTCGCCACTTGTCGTGGGCATACCGATAGCGATGCCTGATCCGCTTCAGAAGCTCGTCGTCCTTCTCACCCTGCGTCGGATCAACCATTTCAGGCATGGGCACGTCCATAATGCGCTTCGTGAGCCGCTCTCAGGCTGGTTTCGCAGTTCGGGCATATCTCCGCAGGAATTTTTCCAGTGCTGTCGTACACCCAGCCCTTGCGACGCGCTTTTTTGATAACGTCAATGCGGGATTCATGCTCCAAACCGAAGAATTTCTCCAACGCCGTGCATTTCTTGCACCTCAGAATCAGCGTTTTCTCCGCAACCGCCTCGTCCAGAATCTCCTGAGCACGTTTTTCAACCGAGGAAATATCCTGCGCCGGGCGAAACTCCAACAATCGTCCATCTGGACCCAAAATGGGCAGTTTTTCCCGCTCAGCCTGCTCTTTGGCCTGCGTTTCATACCAGTCCAGCGGTTTTGCGGTGAATTTCAGGTGAGGGCGCATCGCCTCATACACATCACGGCGCATCTCAGGCTCGGTATCGGACAGCAATTCCGTGAAATGGCGGTCGTCGCGCACATATTCCCGCGCAAGCTGACCAATCGCCGCCGCGAAGTCGTCCGTCAGGCCAGCTCCGCGCAATGCTCGGCGCATCCGCTGGCCGTCTGCCATCACTTCATCCCGGTTAACGCTTGCCATAGCCCGACCTCATTACGGATTGGACAACGTGGGGAGACATTCCGGTGCGCACCGCACCAGAGGCAGCCCGGACCGGCAGATTCTTCGCCATCGGCGGACGCGGCGAAGGCTCACGCAGCACCTGTTGAACCTTTGCGACCGTCCACGCCATGCTACTCCCCTTCGTCCAGCTCGTCGTCCTCTTCGCCCGGCTCTGCCACTCCCGTATGCTCGGCCACGTGCCGCAGCATCTCGTGGCCCTCATCCTTGCCGAAGACGTGATGCTCCGGTTCCTGGTGCTGGTACGATACCCCACTGGGATTCTTGGCGTCGCGCTTCGCCGAAGTCCGGTAGTGATGCGTCACTGTGTGTCCGCCGTTTTCGGCTGGCTCGATCTCCAGCCGCATCAGTTCCTTCGCCATGTTGCCTCCTACTTACCCAGAATTCTGTCAGCCTTTGCCCGGATGCGCTCTGCTGCGCCCTCGGACAGTTTGCCGCGCTTCACCATCTGCGTCGCCCGCGCCTTCGCGTTCTGCGCGTGTGCGCGGTCGTTCAACGGATACTTGCGCGAGCCGGGCTCCCCAAACTCGCTCGATGGTATCCGTTTCCGTTCACTTGCGTCCAACTTCGCCATCTCTACCCCCATGCCGATACGGTCGGCGGCCTGCGTTCCTTAGCTGCTTTCGGTCGTTCGGGTTCTTTAATCCCTATCGCCAGCGTCCGGAGAGCGTCTGCTGCGTGGCTGGCGTCGTCATGCAGCGGCTCCCGCCTTGCCTGTCCTAACGCGCTCGCCGGACCCCATTGATACCGTCGAAGATATTGTAGCCCATCTGCGCATAATGTGGCGTCAAAATACATTTGGGGGAAAATAGTCCGCACAGCGTTGATCCCGTCCGCTACTTTGAGCTGCCGGTTGACCCTCACCTTGAATCCTTTGGCCGCAATCAACTCCTGAATCGACTTGCCCGTGCCAAGCGAGCGTGTGCCGCCATCCCACGGCAGCACCACTGTGCCATAGACGTAGCCCCAGGTCTGCATCTGCTGGAGGTAATACTCGATTGCCTGATGGGTGTCGCTGAAGAACCGCAGCACCCGAATCTCAAAAGGCGTCCGCTGCACACACCAGATGGCCACCTGGTCGGCAAAGCCCAAATCCCAGTACGTTTCGACCGGGCGCGTCGCATCGTAGGGGACTGACCGTATCCTGCCATCGCGCTCAGCGGCTTGCAGCTCAGCTTTGTAGATTGCGCCTTCGACCGTGCTGCGTGTACCGCCGTCATAGACATGGTGGAAGAGATCAGGATCGCGTTCGCGCAGCGTCTCGATCTTCTCGTGAGATTCCGGCGACAGCCAGAGATTGTCCCGGTAGCTGGTGCGGCAGGTCCATGCGCCTTTGGGCGGATTGACGACAAAATCCTGATACACCGCATCCGTTTCCAGGTCCGGGTTGAGCGTGAACCAGATCTCTGAGCCGGGTTTGCGGATCGTGGGAAGCAGGATCGACAGCGAGCGCCGACTGACCACGCTTGCCTCCTCGATCCAGCATATGTCGATGGCCTCATAGGATTTAATTGATGAAACGGTTTGCTTGCGAAGACCGGCAAAGACAAACTCCGCGCCATTCTTGCCGCGTATCTCCGACTGTAGTGGGGTATAAAAGCTCTCCAGGCCGAGCCGCACGATCTGATCGGTCAGCAACTGGTGAACAGACTCCCGGATTGAATCCATCGTCTCGCGCCCGCAGAGAATACGGGGCCCATCCGTTCGTCCGGGCCAGATCATCCCTGGGTTCGCGCCGATGAGCAATAGTGCCTGAGCTACAGACCATGACTTCACCCCATCGCGACCGCCGTAGAGCACCTTGTACGGATGCGGACGAAACAGTTCGCGCAATTTGGCCGGGAACTCAATGTTCATCGTCACTCTGGCACCCCTTGAAGTGGTTTCCGGTCAATCTACTCCGATCAACTTAGCCTTAATTGGCGCACTTTGAATCCTGGCTAAATGTACTCCGCCAGCAGGAATCTCACCGTTCACGTTGCGCCCGAGAGATAATCCAACATGGCCGTTACAGAACTCCCCG